>JBIOWL010000295.1:0-3639 GCA_044868645.1 Aestuariivirga sp. | reverse complement strand
CCACGCGCAAGATGTTGCCGCGTGTGATGCCGCCGAGGCAGTACATGCCGCCGGAGGTCCACAACTCGCCGCGCCGCACGATGAAGAAGTGGGTGGAGTTGCAGGTGGCAACGAAGCCGAGGGGATCGAGCATCAGGGCTTCATCGGCGCCGGCATTGGCCGCCTGTACACAAGCGGTGATGCAGTTGAGCTTGGAATGGGAATTGAGCTTCTGGTCCTGCACATCGGGCGCGCCACGGCGGACATTGACGGTATGAAGCGTGATGCCTTCCGTCATCTTCGCGGGATTGGGCTCCTTGTATTCCGGGATGATAACGATGGTTGCGGGCGAGATGGTGACACGCGGATCCTGATAGGGCGTTGCCTTGACGCCGCGCGTGACCATGAGGCGGATATGGACGCCATCCGTCATCTTGTTGGCATCGACGCAGGCGAAGAGACGGTCGACCAGTTCCTGTGGTTTGAGGCCAATATCCATGAAGATGGCCTTGGCCCCTTCGTAAAGCCGTTCGATATGGGCGCAGAGAAACGGGACGCCGCCATTCACAAGGCGCAAGCCCTCCCAGACGCCGTCACCCAGGATGAAACCTGAATCAAAGACTGACACCACCGCTTCGGCCCGGGGAACAAGCTTGCCATTGACCGAGATCATGATGCTCTGATTTCGCGGATCAATCCTGGCGTCGTGAATGTTTGTCTGTGGCGCGTTCATGCTGAGCCTTCTCGAATAGCTGAAATTCTAACTCTATCGTCACCACGGCGAAAGCCGGGGCCAATTGAAGCAGTTGAATGGATCCCGGCTTTCGCCGGGATGACGAAAAATCCGAAATCATGGTGGAGTTTCCTCTTCCCTGTCGGCGGCAAATACACGGGCGATTTCGGCGCGGGACTGGCGGACAAGGTCCATGAGCTGCTTCTGGTCGCCCGCCACCGCAGCCTGCTTGCGCAGGAATTTCTCGTCATGATCGCGGAAGGTCCTGATAAGGCGTTCAGCCTCCTTCTTCGGCCTGCCTAATGCGACAAGCGCATCTTCCGCCAGATCCATGGAGGAGCCAAAGACTTCGCGGTAAATGTCATTGGCGCCCTCCTTCAGCACTTCGAAAGCATGGGCGCGGTCGAAGACGCGAACCAGAAGCTTGAGCTGCGGATAGTTGCTGTGGGCGATGCGGACAAGTTCGGTAATTTTCTCGGCGTCATCGATGGCGATCACCAGCACTTTGGCTTCCCTGGCGCCTGCCGCTTCGAGAAGATCAAGCCGCAGGGCATCGCCGTAGAACACCTTGAAGCCGAAATTGCGCAGTGTATCGACCTGTGAGGAATCGAGATCGAGCATCACGGTGCGGAAGCCTTGCGCATTGAGCACGCGGCCTATGGTCATGCCAAAGCGGCCGTGGCCTGCGATAATGGCATCAACACCCTCATGATTTACCTCATCATGGGGCCGCAGTTCATCGCCCAGAGCAAAGCGTGGCTGCACCATTTTTTCATCCAGCATCATGAGCAGAGGCGAAGCGGCCATCGACAGCGCGACGATTGCAGTCAGGAGCGCGGGCATGGTTCCCGTGAGCAGGCCCAGTCCGGTGCAAAAGGTGATCAGCACGAAGCCGAACTCACTGCCTTGCGCCAGCGAGAAGGCAAAGCGAGATTGGTCAGGTTTGGCCAGGTGAAATGATCTTGCGACCACATACTGCCCCGTAACCTTCAGCGCCATGAAGGCGATGAGTGCCAGCACAATGGTGCCGGGCATGGTGCGGAACAGCGAGAAATCTATCCCTGCACCTACGGCGATGAAGAAGATGGCGAGGAGCAATCCTTTGAAGGGCTGCAGATCCATCTCGAGCTCATGGCGGTATTCGCTGTCGGCCAGCACTACGCCTGCGAGGAATGTGCCGAGCGCGGGTGAGAGACCGACCAATCCCATGAGGAGGGTGATAGCCACGACAATCAGAAGCGCGAAGGCCACGAAGATTTCCCGCGCGCCCGTGTCGGCGACGATGCGGAAGAGGGGCCGCATGACATAGCGGCCTGCCACCAGTACCAAGGCCACGGCGGCGATGGTGAAGAAGGCCTGGGCCCAGACCGGGTAGTTGGCAATGAGTGACGCGCTGTGGCCACCGTCACCCTGGGCCACACTCACGGCAAGAAGCGGCAGCAAGGCCAAAATCGGGATGACCGAAATATCCTGGAACAGCAGCACCGAAAAGATTGACTGGCCGACGGGAGATTTGAGCTGGCCCTTCTCCTGCAGCGTCTGCAAGACGATGGCGGTTGAAGAGAGCGCAAGGATCAAGCCGATGGCAAGGCTTTCACGCCAGCCTGTCGAGATCGCAAAACTTGCCGCACCAAGCAGTGCTGCGAGCCCCACGACTTGTGCTGCGCCGAGGCCGAAAATCTTCTGGCGCAACTGCCAGAGTTTCTCCGGCTCGAGTTCAAGGCCGATGATGAACAGCATGACGATGACGCCGAATTCGGCGAAGTGCTGCACCGTCTCGCCCTCGCTGCCGATGACGCCGAGAACATTGGGACCGATCAACGCTCCCGCCGCGAGGAAGCCGAGCACGGAGCCCATGCCCATTCTTTTCGCGAGCGGCGCGGAGATGACAGCGGCGGCAAGATAGACGAGTGCGCCGAGAAGGAATTCATTGAATGACATGGGATGCGAATATGGCTGCGCCAAATCACCTTCGCAACCGGGGGCGGTTGCGTTGCGATTCTTGGCGGTTTGGTGGAACGTAGCGGAATATGCCCTTTTCACCGCGCGGTGTCAAGTATCTTTTCCTAACGCATCCGAAACAAAAACCGGGCGGCAAGGCCCGGCTGCAAAATCCGTTCTGGAAGACCGCTTATGAGCGGTACTGCTGGATGCGCGTGGTGCGAAGGCCTGCAAGGCCGTTCTTATCGAGCGCCCGCTGCCAACTCAGATATTCCTCGGTTGTCAGGGTATAGCGCTCGCAGGCTTCCTCGAGGCTCAAGAGGCCCCCGCGCACGGCCGCCACCACTTCCGCCTTGCGGCGGATCACCCAACGATGATTTCCAGGAGGGGGCAGATCCGCAATAGTGAGCGGACTGCCATCGGGACCGATGACATAGTTGACGCGGGGACGCAGTTGACCGTTCATACGCAAACTCACTCACACACTGTCGGGCCCCGGAACTCACGGGTGAAATCGCCCTGCTGCCAATGAGACTAGGCCTCCCGGCTTAATTTTGAGCTAAATCCCGGTGAACAAATTGCAAATTTGCCTCAAGCTGTGTTTCAAGGCGGGACAAGCTCTGGGCGGCAAAGCCGGGATTCATTGCATTTGTCCGGGTTTTCCCCCATTTCAGCCCCATGAAGATTGACCAGCGCATATTGGAGATGGTCCACGCCGCTATGGGGCTTTCCGGCAACTTCGGCGCGCATCGGGTTGTATGCGCCATGTCGGGAGGGGTCGACTCATCGGTGGCGGCGGCGCTGCTTAAGCTGGCGGGCTATGAGGTGGTGGGGATCACGCTGCAGCTTTACGACCACGGCGAGGCGATCCGCCGGAAGGGGGCCTGCTGCACGGGCCAGGACATTCATGATGCGCGCCGTGTCGCCGCCATGCTCGACATTCCACACTATGTTCTCGATTTCGAATCGCGCTTCAAGGAAACGGT
>JBIOWL010000294.1:0-3412 GCA_044868645.1 Aestuariivirga sp. | reverse complement strand
CCCAGCTTCGCATGGCGTCCACGCTGATCCAGCCGGCCGTGCAGGTTGCCTTCAATCTGAAGAAGGGCTCGCTCCCCATGCGTCCGGACGTTGACCTGTCCGCTGCCAATGACTGCATGAAGAAGGGCCTTGAGATCCTCGACCAAGGCTCCAAGGTGTTCCCAAACAACGTGCAGATGATCGACCGTGACTCCTTGAACCAGATCAACGATCTGTTCACGGCCTTCTTCGCTGCGCCGGAAATGACGCCCGCGGATGCTCAGGCAAAGTTCGTCGAGATCATCAAGAATGCGCCTCCGCTGCAGTAAGCGGCGTTTCTCGAAGTTGAAATGGTTCCGGCGGGTAAATGTCCCGCCGGAACGCGTCTCAGAGATTTGCAGGGCAGGCAACAATGACCAGCATGGCTATTGGTCTGGCTGAACTTCGCCACGAACCGCCATTTACGCATTTGTTTTCGCAATCGGTAAGGCTGGGCGCTGCCGCTGCCGTAGCCGCTCTGGCGGTGGCCTGCCTCATCTTGGATTGGCCGTTCTCACGCATCGGCGTCTTCCAACCCATGATGCTGACGCTGGGCTTTGTTCTCATCCAGTATATCGCAGACATTCCATTCCGCGGGTTGTGGCCAAAACTTGCTGTCATGGCTGCATTCCTCGCCGCTGCGGGTGCAGCTTGGCTGTCGTGGTATTCGAGCGGTGCCTGGATATCGCAAGCGGCCGCCGACGCGGCCTGGAAACTTGCGAGTGTCGGCCTCATCGCTTTGCTTCTCGGCGCCGGAGTGTGGAATGCGCCTTACAAAAATTTCCACTCCAAGCTCGCCTCCATTCCCATGATGTTCATCGTGCTGTTTGCCTTTATCGGCTGCAGCCTGTGGACCATGACCTATTCGCTGTCGGACGCGCGGATCTATCCGGTATTCACCTTTGTTGGCCTGAAACAGTACTACCGCCTGTTCAGTGTCGACATTTGGGAAATTGCCTGGAAAAATGGCTTGATTTACCTGGTGCTGGGCACGTCAATCTCCATGGTCACCGGCTTCTTCCTTGCCGTGTTCATGGATCAGAAAATCAGGCTCGAGGGCCTGTTCCGCACCATCTACCTCTATCCCTTCGCGTTGTCCTTTATTGTTACGGGCCACGTTTGGGCCTGGATTTTCAGCCCTGCCTACGGGCTCGAGAAATCCGTGCGGCAGATGGGCTGGGCAAGCTTTTCATTTGATTGGATCGCTGACAGAAACATGGCGATCTACTGCGTCGTCATTGCAGGCGTCTGGCAGGGCGCTGGCCTCGTCATGGCCCTGATGCTGGCGGGACTGCGTGGCATCGACGACGAAGTTTGGAAAGCCGCTCGCGTGGATGGCATTCCAAAATGGCGCACCTATCTCCAGATCGTCATTCCCATGATGCGTCCGGTGCTGATCACCACCTTCGTGATCGTGGCTGCGGGCGCGGTGCGCATCTACGATCTCGTGGTGGCCCTCACTGACGGTGGCCCGGGAGTTTCGACAACCGTTCCCGCCCAATATGTTTACAAGTATCTCTTCTCGGGCAACATCGGCCAGGGGCTTTCTGCTGCAACGGTGATGCTGTTGACCTCGGCCATCATTCTCATTCCATGGGTCTATGTTGAATTCGTTAGAGGCAAGCAGCAAAGATGACCGACACTTCAGCCATGGAGCCATTTGGCCCCAAGCCGAAACGCCTGTTTGATCCGGCGCGCATCGGCGTCTACACCTTCCTCATCATCACGGCGCTCTATTTCCTGTTTCCGCTCTACATCGTGATCATCACCTCCTTCAAGGATTTGGCCGCAATTCGCGATGGCAACATTTTCTGGCCGCAGCTGGTGTATCCCGAGGGAACGCATTGGTATGACCCGTGGTATAGGGCCTGGTTCGAAGTCTGCACGGGCCTTGAATGCAAGGGCATCAGCCCGAACTTCTGGAACTCCGTAATCATCACGGTTCCGTCAGTGATCGTCTCAATCGCCGTGGCAATCACCACGGGCTATGCGCTTTCCAACTGGCCGTTCAAGTTTTCCGAAGGTTTTTTTACCGTCCTTATCGTTGGGTCCTTCGTACCCTATCAGGTGATGCTCTACCCGATGGTGCTGTTGACGAAGAACATGGGCATCTACTCGACGCTCTCAGCGGTAATTTTCGTGCACACCGTCTTTGGCCTGCCCATTCTGACACTGCTGTTCCGTAATTATTTTGCCTCGCTTCCGCCTGAGCTATTCAAAGCAGCGCGTGTCGATGGGGCGGGCTTCTGGCGCATCCTCTTGCAGGTCTTCCTGCCCATGTCGCTGCCCATCCTCACCGTAGCGGTAATCCTGCAAGTAACGGGTATCTGGAACGACTTCCTCTTTGGCGTCGTTTTCGCGGGTCTTCCCAACTATCCGATGACGGTGAAACTCAACAACATCTTCACCTCCACCTTTGGCGTCAAGGAATACAATGTGGAGATGGCGGCAACGATCCTCACCGGCGCCATACCGCTCGCCATCTATTTTCTTTCCGGCAAATACTTCGTGCGCGGCATTGCGGCCGGCGCTGTTAAGGGATGATGCAATGACCGCAACTGCCAAAATGGAAAAACCAAGCGTGTCGGTGAGGGGCCTCGCCCAAAGCTATGGCGCGTTGCAGGTGTTGAAGGCGCTCGACCTCGACATAGCAGATGGCGAATTCATCGTGCTGCTGGGTCCTTCCGGCTGTGGCAAGTCCACCCTTTTGAACTGTATCGCCGGACTGCTGGAACCAACCGAGGGCCAAGTCTTCATCCGGGGCAAGAACGTCACCTGGGAAGAACCCAAGAACCGCGGCATTGGCATGGTATTCCAGTCCTATGCCCTCTATCCGCAGATGACGGTGGAGCGGAACCTCTCATTCGGTCTTCGCGTGTCCGGCATGCCGAAGGACGAAATCGCCAAACGCGTAAAACGCGCCTCGGAGATCCTGCAGATAGAGCCACTGCTGGCCCGCAAGCCCTCGCAGCTTTCGGGTGGCCAGCGCCAGCGCGTTGCCATCGGCCGTGCGCTTGTGCGCGATGTCGATGTCTTCCTCTTTGACGAACCGCTCTCCAACCTCGATGCCAAGCTGCGCGCGGAACTGCGCGTGGAAATCAAGCGCCTGCATCAGCGCCTCGGCAACACCATGATCTATGTGACCCACGACCAGATCGAAGCCCTGACGCTGGCAGACCGCATCGCCGTCATGAAGGGCGGCACCATCCAGCAGCTTGATGACCCCCTCACCATCTATAACAAGCCCAAGAACCTTTATGTGGCGGGCTTCATCGGCTCGCCATCCATGAACTTCCTCAAGGGCAAGATCGAGGGCAACGGCAAGACGGCAGCATTCAAACTGGGCAGCGGCAAGGTTGCTCTAAAGGACTACAACGCCATGGAGCCCCTGAAA
>JBIOWL010000293.1:0-2256 GCA_044868645.1 Aestuariivirga sp. | reverse complement strand
CGGCATTCTTTTCCACATGGGTGCGGAACTCGCGCATCATGCTCATCATCTGCTGCATGCGAGGGTCAATGGGCCCCGCCACCATGGGCTTGCCGGGCTTGCTTGTCTCGCTCTTCTTGCTGGACTTGGCGCCGATGTTGGGGCTCATCAGCTGCTTTTCGACCTTGATTGATCCGCAGACGGAACATTCCACAAAGCCGCGCTTGCGCTGGGTGTCATAGGCCGCGCTGTCGGAGAACCACGCATCGAATTCATGGCCCTTGTCGCATATGAGATCATAGCGGATCATGATGATTCAGGTAGCAATCGCTCACAGTCTTTTCAAGGCAAAGTCCCGGGCATTCTTCAGCGCCGGAATGCGCTCCCGCGCCTTTTTCGAGGCGGCAATTTCGATCTCCGCCGCGATCACGCAAGGCTCGGTTCCGGCCTCAGCCAGAATCTCACCCCACGGGTTAATGACAAGTGAATGGCCGTAGGTTGCCTTGCCGCCCTCATGCATGCCGCCCTGGGCTGCCGCCAAGACAAAACTTCCGGTTTCAATGGCCCTTGCCCTGAGCAGCACGTGCCAATGAGCCTTGCCGGTGGGCACGGTAAATGCCGACGGATAGGCGAGGACGGAAGCTCCGGCATTTGCCAGCGTGTTTGCCAGCCTGGGAAAACGCATATCATAGCAGATGGCAAGGCCTAGCGTGGCAAAGGGCAGGTCGATGGCCACCGCTTCACCGCCTGGCGAATAGGTCGCAGACTCGCGGTAGCTCTCCCCTGACGGCAAATCGATGTCGAAAAGATGGATCTTGTCATAGCGCGCCGCGATGGCGCCATCCGGCCGGAACAACAGGCTGCGGTTGGCAATCCGCCCATCATCGGCCTTCACCGCCACGGAACCGATATGCAGATGGATATCCAGTTCCTTCGCAAGCCGCGCCGCCATCTGCACGCAAGGATCATCCGCCTCGTTCCGTACCACGGCACGGAGCCTGTCCTTGTCCGGCTCGAAGATATTGGTGACTTCCGGCGTCAGCACGTAAGGAGCACCCGCTGCTGCGGCCTCACGGATGAGCTTCTCGGCATCAGCGGCATTGCGCGCCAAATCCACGCCCGAACGCATCTGGACAAGAGCCGCCTTGAAACTCATGGGTTCCGCAATGCTTCCAGCTTGCCCGCAAAATCGAGCTCGATCAGTTCGTCGCAGCCGCCTACATGTTTCTCATCGATAAAAATCTGCGGCACGCTACGATTGCCCCTGGCGCGCTCCGCCATCGCATCGCGCAACAAGCGGTCACTGACATCGATCTCCGTGAAGGGCACTCCCCTGTTCTGCAGCAGCTTCTTGGCCACGATACAGGCGCCGCAAGATGGCGTGGAATAAAGCTCAACCCTGGCCATGATTTGATCCTATGCGTCAATATGAAGGCGCGTTGGTTCCAAGACAAGGGCGAAGGTCAGCACATCGACCGCCGAAGCGCCCCCTTTCAGCAGCATGTCGGCACAAGCATTGGCCGTGGCGCCCGTGGTGCGCACATCATCGATGAGCAATACCCGCTTGCCGCCGATCCGGTGCTGCATATCCGGATTGATGGCAAAGGCCCGGCGCACATTCTTCTGCCGCGCCTCGGCATCAAGGCCCACCTGACTGCGCGTCGCCTTCTGCCTTTCGAGCACATCGGTGAGGCACGGCTTGCCAGAATGCTCCACTAGCCGAAGCGCCAGAAAGGCAGCTTGATTGAAACGCCGCTTCCACAGCCGGAAACGGTGCAGTGGCACGGGCACGATGACATCGCAATCAGCAAGAATCTGCGGCGCGGCTGCCGCCATCATGCGCGCCATGGCAAGGCCCGCCTCCTGCCTGTCGCGGTATTTCAACTGATGCACAAGCTCCCGCGATGCTTCATCGAAAGCAACAGCGGCCCTTCCGCGCGCAAACCGCGGTGGATCGGCAATGGCCGCAGGTGAAAGCGCGCCCTCCCCCTCATCGAACGCAAATGGCGGTCCCAGCGCCTCGCATACGGGCGCGGAGATGTGATTGAGCTTATGCCAGCACGGCACGCATAGCGCCGCTCCTTGCGCAACGCCCTGTCCGCAGCAAAGGCATTTTGGCGGCGTGATCAGATCAACGGCTCCGCGCCACATGTGGTGAGCAACGGAGCGAGCATGCTGGATGAGCGGCGGCTTTTCCGCTATCGCCTCCTCCATCATGTCTGGCACTGTCTCCGGCCCGGCCGTCATTCCACCCCCGCTTTTCGACCGGCAACTCTA
>JBIOWL010000292.1:0-7765 GCA_044868645.1 Aestuariivirga sp. | reverse complement strand
GGTGCGTCCGACTTCGCCATCAAAGCTGACCTCGCCGGACAAGAACTACAACCCGGCGACGGACAAGGAACAAATCTTCATGGGCCGCCTGAACAAGATTTACGGCGGCGGTCCCGATGCGCCGGATGGCACCTATCACGGCAGCGTTGGGTTTATCGTTGAGTAAGCGGGAAAGTGGGTACCATGTTCAAGCATTCTGGAAATTCCTTGGCCATCGCCATGTTGTGCCTTGCCTTGCCACTGGCAGGCTGTGTCACCGACGAGATGTACACCTCGGACATCACGCCTTACGGCGGCTCGAAAATGCACCCGATCAAGGTCTCGGGTGGCAAAGCTTATGTCGAAGATTGTGGCGAGTGGCCACACAATCTCGCCGACAGCGAAAGCAATGAAATGCACAACAACCATGGTTGCGCCGTGCAGGCCAACATCGCTGCCATGGCGGCCTATCCATCGGATCTTGTCGGGAAAAAACGCAAGCTGCCAAAACCCTTGGGTGACATTGGGTACACCGCCATTTCGAAAATGTACACGAATGTCAGCCCGGTGGCCAATTCCACTACCCCTTAATCAAAGCCCAAAGCGCGCAAGCCAGGACCGAACCATGCATAACCTAGCAACTGAGCCAACACTTCAAGCGACAAGCGAAGCGCCTGTTGTCCTGGTCCCGCGGATCGAGCTTCAAGCCTTCTGCGACAACCAGCAGACTGGGCAATTGCTGCAGGTGGCCGCGACGGACCGGCGCATGTCCAGGGCCCATGTCTCGATCCAGCTCGGCGGTATTCCCGCCGCCATCCAGCACTATCAGACCCAGCCGACCCCCAATGTTCTTGTCATCGAGACGCACGCCAACCGCGAACAGGTGATGGACGAACTGATGCGCCTCTCCGAGGTCTGCCAGGCTGACACAAAAGTTGTGGTTCTCGGCCACGTCAACGATGTGCTGCTCTATCGCGAACTGATCAAGGCCGGCGTCAGCGAATATCTTGTGGCGCCCGTCTCGCCGGTTAGCTTCATCGATTCGATCGCCAACCTCTACCATGACCCGAAGGCAGCGCCCCTCGGTCGCATTGTTTCCTTTGTCGGCGCCAAGGGCGGCGTCGGTTCCTCGACCATCGCCCACAATGTCGCCTGGGCCACCTCCCAGAAGCGCAACATCGACACGATCATCACCGATCTTGATCTCGCCTTCGGCACGGCGGCCCTCAATTTCAACCAGGATTCCACAGGCGGCATTGTCGACGCCCTGGGCCAGCCTGATCGCGTCGATAGCATGCTGGTCGAGCGCCTGATGACCAAGCTCGGCGACAAGCTGAGCCTGCTCAACGGCCCCGGCACCGTGGAGCGCGAATTCAATATCGAGGCCCACGCCATCGAATCGATCCTCAACGTCGTGCGCTCCAGCGCGCCGCTGGTCGTGGTGGATGTGCCAAACATGTGGGCGCCCTGGGTCAAGCAAACGCTGATCAACTCCGACGACATCATCATCACGGCAACGCCGGAGCTGCCGAGTCTCAGGAACGCCAAGAATCTTGTCGATTTTCTGAAAGCGGCGCGCGCCAATGACAGGCCGCCCAAGCTCATCCTCAATCAGGTCGGTGTGCCCAAGCGCCCGGAGATATCTCCGGCTGACTTTGCCAAGGCGCTTGGCGTTGATCCCATTGCCGTCATTCCGCACGATCCGCAGTCCTTCGGGCTGGCGCAGGGCAACGGCCAGATGCTTTTTGAAGTGGCCCCCAAGGCCAAGGCTACGGAAGCTCTCGCTGAGATTGCCGCCATTGTCGCAGGACAGCAGAAGGGTACGGCAGTAAAGCCCAAGAGCAAGAGCTTCCTGGCGAACCTGCCGATCTTTGCGAAGAAGAACAAGTAAACGGAAACTTTGCGGCACGCGCCGGGGAACTGAAAGATGTTTGGCAAGAGAAACGAAACCACACCGGGAGCAGGCGCCCCGCCGGCACTTCCTGTATCGGCGGGCCAGCCCGCCGCCGCCCAGGCCTCCTATGTGCCTGACCTCAAGGTTTCAGGTGTGGGCCAGGCGAAGGCCGCCGCGCAGAAGGCACCGGCGCCGGCCGAGCAAAGCCGCCGTTCGGAAAACTACTATGACATCAAGAGCACGATCTTCAACGCGCTCATCGATGCCATCGACCTGACGCAGCTTGCCCAGCTTGACCGCGATGCCGCCCGCGACGAGATCCGCGACATCGTCAACGAAATCATCGCCCTCAAGGACGTCGTCATGTCCATTGCCGAGCAGGAGGAACTGCTCGAGGACATCTGTAACGACGTGCTCGGCTTCGGGCCGCTGGAGCCGCTACTTGCCCGCGACGACATTGCCGACATCATGGTGAACGGCGCCAACACGGTCTTTATCGAAGTCGACGGCAAGGTGCAGAAAACCGGCGTGCGCTTCCGCGACAACTCCCAGCTTCTCAACATCTGCCAGCGCATTGTGAGCCAGGTGGGCCGCCGCGTCGACGAGGCAAGCCCGATCTGCGACGCGCGCCTCACTGACGGGTCGCGCGTCAACGTCATCGCCCCGCCGCTGGCGATTGACGGCTGCGCCCTCACCATTCGTAAATTCAAGAAGGACCGCCTCAAGCTTCCCGATCTTGTGCGCTTCAAATCTATCACGCCGGAAGGCGCCACGATCCTCGAGATCATCGGCCGCGTGCGCTGCAACGTCTTGATCTCGGGTGGTACCGGCTCCGGCAAGACAACGCTTCTCAACTGCCTCACCGGCTACATCGATCACGATGAGCGTATCATCACCTGCGAGGACGCCGCCGAGCTGCAGCTCCAGCAGCCTCATGTGGTGCGCCTCGAGACCCGGCCTCCAAACCTTGAGGGCGAAGGCTCTATCTCCATGCGAGATCTCGTCAAGAACTGCCTGCGTATGCGCCCCGAGCGCATCATCGTCGGCGAGGTGCGCGGACCTGAAGCCTTCGATCTTCTGCAGGCCATGAACACCGGCCATGACGGCTCCATGGGCACGCTCCACGCCAACAGCCCCCGTGAGGCCATCTCGCGTTTGGAATCGATGATCACCATGGGCGGTTTCGCGCTGCCCTCCAAGACCATCAAGGAAATGATCTGCGGTTCGATCGACGTCATCATCCAGGCCTCGCGCCTGCGTGACGGCTCGCGCAAGATCACCCATGTCACCGAGGTGGTGGGTATGGAAGGCGAGGTCATCATCACCCAGGACCTCTTCATCTATGAGATCCAGGGCGAGGACGCCAACGGCAAGATCCTCGGCCGCCATCGCTCTACCGGCATCGCAAGGCCGCATTTCTGGGACCGCGCACGCTACTACAGCGAAGAGCGGCGCCTCGCCGATGCCCTCGAAAAGGCCGAGGCGCGCAATGACGGCAAGCCATGATCTCCGGGATGAGGTGAGGCCATGAATTTCGGCGCCGATACGTCTGACTTCGCACTCATCGTCATGGTGGCGGTGGCAGTCGGCGGGCTCATGATTGCGCTCTTCTTCCCGATGCTCGCAGGCTCCGTTGTCGAGCGCCGCGTCGAGCAGATCTCGAGCGGCAAGAAGGAGGGAAAATCCAACTCCTTCCGCAGCCGCTTCCAGGAGGACCAGAAGGACGTCCGCCGCCGCCAGATCGCCGATTCTCTGAAGGCGATCGAGGACGAGCAGCGCCAGCGCAAGAAGAAGATCACCCTGCGCACGCTGATCCAGCAGGCGGGGCTTGATATCTCGACGCGCACCTTCTGGGTTATGTCGCTGATGTGCGGCGCCGTGCTGTTCATCGTGCCGCTGTTCATCGGCGCGCCCCTGCTCGTTGCCGCGGGCGCGGCCTTCGTCGGCTTCCTCGGCCTGCCACGCTGGTTCCTCGGTTTCCTGCGCAAGCGCCGCCAGAACACCTTTCTCAATGACTTTGCCGATGCTATCGACGTGATGGTGCGCGGCCTTAAGGCGGGCCTTCCCGTCTCCGAGGCCATGAAGATCATCGCCGCTGAAACCGGCCCGCCGGTGGGTCCGGAATTCTCCGAAGTCATCGATGGACAGCGCGTCGGCATTACGATCGACCAGGGCATTGAAAGAATGGTCGAGCGCATACCGCTCGCCGAAGTGAACTTCCTCGCTATCGTCATGACGATCCAGTCGAAGACCGGCGGCAATCTGTCGGAAGCCTTGGGCAACCTCTCCAAGGTGTTGCGCGAGCGCAAGAAGATGAAGGCCAAGATCCGCTCCGTCAGCCAGGAGGCCAAGTCCTCCGCGTCGATCATCGGTTCGCTCCCCTTCATTATCATGGGTGCCTTGTTGCTGCTCAATCCGAACTACCTCAATCCGTTGTTCGAAACGGACCTGGGAAACATGATGCTCATCGGCAGTGGCGTGTGGATGACCATGGGCGTTCTTGTCATGCGCAAGATGATCAACTTCGAGATTTAAGGCAGGCGCGCGGCGGACATGGGCGGCATCATCAATTCATTGCTCCAGATGGAGACCCTAATCACTCTGTTGATCGGGCTTGCCGCCTTTGGAACCGTTATTACCCTGACGGCGCCCTATTTCGAAGGCGACAGGCTCAAGGGCCGCATGAAACTTGTCACTGATGAGAAGGAGCGCCTGCGCTCGACCCAGCGCGTCCAACTCGCCGGCGCTGAGGCAAGACTTCGCGACAAGCCGAAGGCCAGTATCTATTCCCAGGTGGTCGATGCGCTCAACCTCAAAAAGGTGTTCGAGGCCGAGACCTCGCGCGAAAAACTGCGCCAGGCGGGTTACAGGTCGGAAAAGAACCTCATCACCTTTCTGGCGCTTCGCGCCATTGTCCCCTTGTTGCTCTGCGTCATTGCCTTCGTCTATTCCTCGACGGTCTTTGCCGACAAGGTTTCGCCCTCCATGCGCGTTGTCGCGGCATTTGTCGGCATCGTCTTCGGCTTCTATCTTCCGAACATCGGCCTCAAGAACATGATCATCAAGCGCCAGAAGTCGATCAAGAAGGCCTGGTCCGACGCGCTTGATCTGCTGCTCATTTGCGTTGAATCGGGCATGGCGCTGGAGCCTTCGCTGACCCGCGTTGCCAAGGAGATCGGCAGCCAATCGGTGCCGCTCGCTGAAGAACTCACCCTTACCGTGGCCGAATTGTCTTATCTGCAGGATCGCCGCAAGGCGCTCGACAACCTGGGCAAACGTACCGGCCTCGACACGGTGAAAGCGGTTGTCACAAGCTTGATCCAGTCGGAGCGCTACGGCACGCCGCTTGGCACTGCCCTGCGCGTTCTCGCCCAGGAAAACCGCGACGCCCGCATGGCCGAAGCCGAAAAGAAGGCTGCCGCCCTGCCGCCCAAGCTCACCGTGCCGATGATCCTCTTCTTCCTGCCGGTGATTTTCGTCGTCATCCTCGGGCCCTCCATCATCCTCGTTACTTCTCTACGCTAGGCTTGTGGTCTGTCGTGCGGGGAAAAGGCGCTGGCTTGGATGAATAGCCATGCCGTGTCTTGTGCCAGTAAAAGGGCCGCACGGTGAAATCCCACAGGGCGAGCCAGGCGGCGGCCGATATGAGGAGCCAGTAGCAGGGCAGGCTGGCAATCACGCGCCAGCGCTTTTTCATGCCCTGCAGCGCCAGTCCCCGCGCCGCCATGGCCATGGAAACCACATAGCCGCCGAGAAGTATCGCAATTGACGTGCCTGCCAGAAGATGAGCGAATGCCGTGTTGGGCAGCCTTGCTATGTTCACCGGGCAAAGGCTCCAGAGACCGAAGGCGAGCAGGAATGGGTGAAGCAGCGCCGAACCGAAGACGCCGATCGTCAGACACTGCGCCGTCCAGAAGCCCTCCGCACCAAGTTCGCGGTAGAGGCGAAAGGGCTCACGCATGTGCACCAGCCAGCATTGCAGGAATCCCTTGAGCCAGCGCCGCCGCTGCCTCAGCCAGTTGCCCAGCTCCATGTTGGCTTCTTCCAGGGTGTTGCTGGCAAGCAAGTCGCAGTGCAATCCCATGCGCGCCAACCGCAATCCAAGGTCCGCATCCTCCGTGACATTGAAGGGATCCCATCCTCCGCAAGCCTCCAGAGCTCGCCGCCGGAAATGGTTGGACGTGCCGCCGAGGAGAATGGGAAATTCCCGTTCTGCCAGGGCCGGCAGAACGATCTTGAACAGGCCGGCATATTCGGCAGCAAATTGCCGGGTGAGCCAGTTGACATCCGGATTGTAAAACGAAAGCGAAGCCTGCAGGCAGGCGACCTCGCCGGGAGCTGCGGCAAAGGCTGCCGCCGCCAGGCGCAGCTGCTGTGCATCGGGAATGTCCTCGGCGTCATAGATCGTGACCAGCGAGCCCCGGGCAAACTGCAGCGCATAGGAAAGCGCCCGCGGCTTTGTCTGCGGCTTGCCTGCGGGAACGATGACGACTTCGAAATGCTCCGGAAGAGCAAGCTCTGCCACCGCCCGTCGCATGGGCAAATCGAATTCCTCAAGGATCAGCTTGATGTCGAGCTTCTCTTGTGGATAGTCGATCGCAAAGAGTGCCCGAATGAGCTGATCGAGGATCGCCGTCTCTTTGAAGACCGGAACGAGGACGCTATAGGCCGGCAAGGCGTCATCGGGAAAATCGGGCGGAGCAGGCGGAGGCAGGCGCGAGGAAGGCAGCAGGCAAAAGATCCGGATCGCAACGACGAGGGTAAAGAACAATGTGCCGCCAAGCGTGGCGGCGAAGGCCAGTGCGCCCGCGCCCTTTGTGAGGCCAAGCACTGCCGCTCCACCGAAAAGTCCGGCAATGATGGCGGCCTGCAAGGCTGAAAGCCTTCTGCTGGCTGACATCTCGGGCTGATGTTTCGCCAGGCCGTAGACCGCTGTCCGGAGGAGAAGCCGGCCGTGCTGGTGCCTGACCGCTGCTTCGTAATCCGCAGGCGCAATCCGCGCCACAACCTTGAGGCCCCTCCGGCGCGCCTCATGCCATGCCTCTTCAGAGACAACCGCATGGAGCACCAGTGGCGGTATCCAGCTGACAGGCACGATCTTGTGCCGGAGAACGAGTTCGAGATCATCCGGCAGGTGACGGCAAAAGGCATCGTCAAGCCAGGCCGCCGGCACATATGGCAAAACATCAAAACCGGAATCGTCAAGCTTCGTGGCCTCAAATGCCGAAGCCACGGCCACCACTGGCCGATCAGGTGAGTTGTATGCCAAGCGCCCACGTCCCGCTACCCGCCAGGCCCCTCCTTCCCCGTTGGCTTTGTTCTTGGCTGCAGGGCACGGCTACCGGACGTTGCACCATTCAAGGTACAGCACGAGCTTGCGTTATTCTGCTTCTGATTGCAACAGCCTGCCTCCTGTTCAAGCCCAGGAGGTTGTCTGCATAGGTACTGTTTCTTGATGTCACGAACCTTCGCGTTCTCGACAAGGAAACCGCGAGGTCCGGCCCTCCATCATCCTCGCCCTATGCTTGCGCCAGGGCTGCCGGTCAATGACCGCGCAGATGGAAAGCCGTGCCGTGTCTTGTGCCAGTAGAACGGGCTGACGGCGAAATCCCACACGGCAAGCCACGCGGCAACCGACATCAGCAGCCAGTATAGAGGCAGGCTGGCAATCACGCTCCAGCGCTTCTTCATTCCTTCCAGCGCCAGCCCCCGCGCCGCCATGATCATGACGACGGCGTATCCACCGACAAGAATCGTGAACGACATGCCTGCGAGCAAATAGGCAACAAACGTGTTGGGCAGGTTCGCAATGCTGCCTGGAGTGAGATTCCAGACGCCGAAGGCCAGCAGGAAGGGGTGAAGCAATGCCGAGCAGAAGACACCGAGGGTCAG
>JBIOWL010000291.1:0-4392 GCA_044868645.1 Aestuariivirga sp. | reverse complement strand
AGCCGTCCATCGACATGTCCATGATACCACCCCAGGAACGCAGCACCCGCACGCGCGCGAGTGCCGGGATCATCGCAATGCCCGCCTCTATCACATGCTCCACCATGGGCAGGTTGCCGCGCCGTGCATAGGAGTTGTAGCCATCGAGGTCGCCGCCGAAGACAAGTCCGCCCTTGTCCGACTGTGAGACATAGAAATGACCCGCGCCAAAGGTAACAACGCCATCGATGAAGGGCTTCAACCCTTCCGACACAAAGGCCTGCAGCACATGGCTTTCAATGGGAAGCCTGAGGCCTGCCATCGCAGCCGTCTCCGAAGAATTGCCTGCTGTTGCCAGCCCCAGCTTCTTGCAACCGATGAAACCACGTGTTGTTTCAATGCCCACGACACGGCCCTTTTGAATGCGGATGCCCTTCACCTCGCAATGCTGGATGATATCGACACCGCGCATATCGGCACCGCGCGCATAGCCCCAAGCCACCGCGTCATGCCGCACAGTGCCGCCGCGCCGCTGCAACAGCCCGCCCTTGATCGGAAAGCGCGGATTGTCGAAATCTAAGAAAGGATACATGGCACGCACATCTGCCGCATCGAGCAATTCCGCATCGACGCCATCGATACGCATGGCATTGCCGCGCCGCGCAAAAGCATCGCGCTGCGGGTCCGTGTGGCAAAGGTTGAGCACGCCACGCTGTGAGACCATGGCGTTGAAGTTGAAATCCTGCTCCAGCCCTTCCCACAGCTTCATCGATAATTCATAGAAGGGATTGTTCCCGGGCAGCATGTAGTTGGAACGGATGATGGTGGTGTTGCGCCCGATATTCCCCGAACCCAGCCAGCCCTTCTCCAAGACTGCGATGTTGGAAAGGCCGAATTCCTTGGTGAGATAATAGGCGGTGGCAAGCCCATGCCCGCCCCCGCCTACGATCACGATGTCATAGGAAGGTTTTGGCGCGGGATCGCGCCACGCCGGCGCCCAGTTCTGGTGGCCGCTCAGAGCATTCTTGAAGAGTGAGAAGACGGAGTATTTCAAAACCGCAAATCCTTTTCCTCCATCGGCTGGCTTGACCAGCCGACCCAGTGATTCAGGACTCTGGGTGGGCGGGTCAAGCCCGCCCATGGAGAAATTTGGCTAGGGTACTTCTCTTGCCTCATCAACAATCCAGCGTCGTGTCGCGCTCCCATTGCGTGAGGTGGCGGCAATACTGGTTCCACTCATTGTGCTTGAGCTTGAGATAGCCCGCCATCACCTCTTCGCCGATGGTCTTGCGCAGATAGTCGTTCTTTTCGAGATTACGCAAAGCGTCGAGCAGATTGAGTGGCAGCTTCTTGGCATCCTTCACAGTATGCCCCTCCGCATACATGTCGATGTCGAGGCGCTTGCCGGGCGACAGCTTGCGCTCAATGCCGTCCATGCCCGCAGCGAGAATGCCGGCCAACATGAGGTAGGGATTGGCAGCATTGTCCGGCAGACGGAATTCGCAGCGCCCGGCATCTGGAATGCGCACCATGTGGGTGCGATTGTTGCCGCCGAAAGTCACCGTGTTCGGCGACCATGTAGCGCCGGAGAGCGTCCGTGGCGCATTGATGCGCTTGTAGGAGTTCACAGTTGGATTTGTGATTGCAACAAGTGAATCCGCATGATGGACAAGGCCACCGAGGAAATTATAGGCAAGCTGCGACAGCCCCATGCCTTCCTTGTCGTTGGCGTCTTCGAACAAGTTCTTTTTGCCAGCGGCATCCCACACAGAAAGATGGGCATGGCAGCCATTGCCCGTGAGATTGATGAAAGGCTTGGGCATGAAAGTGGCCCTGTAACCATGCTTTTCCGCAATGGACTTCACCATGAACTTGAAGAAGGAAAGCTGGTCCGCCGTCGTCAGCGCATCGTTGAAGTTCCAGTTGATCTCGAACTGCCCGTTCGCATCCTCGTGATCGTTCTGATAAGGCCCCCAACCGAGGCTGGTCATGGTTGCGCAGATTTCGCTGATGACATCGAGCCTGCGCATGATCGCTGATTGATCGTAGCAGGGCTTTTCCTGCGTATCGCGCGGATCGGACGGTGCCGAGCCATCGGAATTGATCAAATGGAATTCTGGCTCGCATCCCGCCATCAGCTTCATGTTTTTCTTGGCTACGGCCGCAATGCCAAGCTTGAGGGCATGGCGCGGTGCTTGCTCAAGCGGCTTGCCGTTCATCCAGGGATCACCCGCCATCCAGGCGACTTCCGGCCGCCACGGCAACTGGATGAGGGAGTCGGGATCAGGCATCACAAGCAAGTCAGGGTGCGCCGGCGTCTGATCAAGCCAGGTTGCAAAGCCCGCAAAACCTGCGCCCGCCTTCTGCATCCTGTTCACCATCTCGGCGGGAACGAGCTTCGCACGCTGCGTGCCGAAGAGGTCCGTAAAATTGAACAGAAAGAACTTGATGCCATTTTTCTTGGCATGCTTTTCGAGGTCGATGGCCATTATTTATCTCCCAGCCGCGTTTCTTGTTTGAGCTTAGAACGGAGTTTTTCCCGGAATCCAGCCCGTTCCGGCAAGCGGCACCTGCGCCATTGCCGCCGCCTCTATGGTGAGCGCCACAAGATCTTCGGGTTCGAGATTGTGGACGTGGCTCTTGCCGTTGGCGCGCGCGATGGTTTGAGCCTCAAGCGTCATCACTTTGAGGTAGTTGCTAAGCCTGCGTCCCGCCTTCACAGGATCGAGCCGTTTTGCCAGTTCCGGGTCCTGGGTGGTAATGCCCGCCGGGTCTCGCCCCTCATGCCAGTCGTCATAGGCGCCAGCCGTGGTGCCGAGCTTCTGGTATTCCTCTTCATAGTGCGGATCATTGTCGCCCAGCGCCACCAATGCCGCCGTACCGATCGCCACAGCATCGGCGCCGAGCGCCAAGGCCTTGGCCACATCTGCGCCATTGCGGATGCCGCCCGAAACAATGAGCTGCACCTTGCGGTGCATGCCAAGCTCCTGCAGCGCCGCAACCGCTGGCCGGATGCAAGCGAGCGTCGGCATGCCCACATGTTCGATGAAAACTTCCTGCGTCGCCGCAGTTCCGCCCTGCATGCCGTCGACAACGACAACATCTGCGCCCGCTTTCACGGCCAGCGCCACGTCATAATAGGGCCGCGCCCCGCCAATCTTCACATAGATGGGCTTTTCCCAAGCGGTGAGTTCGCGGAGTTCGTGGATTTTGATTTCAAGATCATCCGGCCCCGTCCAGTCCGGGTGGCGGCAGGCCGAACGCTGGTCAATGCCCTTGGGCAGGCACCGCATGGCGGCCACGCGATCCGAAATCTTCTGCCCCAGCAGCATGCCGCCTCCGCCGGGCTTTGCGCCCTGCCCCACCACCACTTCGATGGCGTCCGCTTTCCGCAAATCATCCGGGTTCATGCCATAGCGCGACGGCAGATACTGATAGACCAGATGCTTGGATTGGCCGCGCTCCTCCGGCGTCATGCCGCCATCACCGGTTGTCGTCGAGGTGCCAGCCGCCGATGCACCACGGCCCAGCGCCTCCTTGGCATTGGCCGAGAGCGAACCGAAGCTCATGCCCGCAATGGTGATCGGGATCTTGAGTTCAATCGGCTTCTTGGCAAAGCGCGTGCCGAGCACAACATCGGTGCCGCATTTTTCGCGATAGCCTTCCAGCGGATAACGCGAAATCGAAGCGCCGAGAAAAAGCAAGTCATCAAAATGCGGAACCTTGCGCTTGGCTCCTGCGCCGCGAATGTCATAGATGCCGGTCTGCGCGGCGCGGCGGATTTCCGACAGCGTGTAGTCATCAAAAGTGTATGACTTGCGGGGAATGGTGGGGGGAATGTTGATGTCCATCAGTATGCGTCCGCATGATCGACGTTGAAATTGTAAAGCTTGCGCGCCGAGCCATAACGGCGGAAATCTTCAGGCCGTTCCTTGCGTTTGGCGCGCTCGAGAAGTTTCGCTAAATCTTCCAAATGTTCGGAGCGCATCTCCTTCTCGATGCAATCGGCACCAAGATTAGCGACTTTGCCTTTCACATAAAGCCGCGCCTCATAAATTGAATCGCCCAAGGCTTCACCCGCCTCGCCACAGACGACAAGATTGCCGCGCTGCGCCATGAAAGCCGACATGTGACCGACCGAACCGCCGACCACAATATCAATGCCTTTCATGGAAATGCCGCAACGTGACGACGCATCGCCATCGATGACGAGAAGCCCACCATTGCCCGTGGCGCCCGCAGATTCGGACGCATTGCCCTTCACCCAGATGAGGCCCGACATCATGTTCTCGGCAACCCCCACGCCGGCATGGCCGTGAATGATGATCTCGCTCTCCTTGTTCATGCCGCCGCAATAGAAACCCACATGGCCTTGGATGTCGATGGCAAGCGGACCATCGAGGCCAACCGCAA
>JBIOWL010000290.1:0-3193 GCA_044868645.1 Aestuariivirga sp. | reverse complement strand
TGGCCGCCGCCTACATCCTGCAATCCTTCCTGGATGCCTTTCGATGACCAATGTGATTGTCGCCCTGCTCCCTGTTTTTCTGGTCATCCTGCTCGGCGCAGGCCTACGGCGTTTTGGGGTCGTTAATGAAGAACAGTGGCGGGCGGTCGATCTGGTGGCCTATTGGGTGCTGTTCCCGGCGTTGATCTTCAAAGAAATCGCAGCGGCGGATTTTTCCAACGTTCCGGTATTGGCCATGGCGGCGGCCATGATGCTGGCGATCATCGTCATGTCGGCAGCGCTGCTTGTGGCGCGGCCTGCACTTTACGGTGCGCTGGGGATGGCCGGACCCACCTATGCCAGCCTGTTCCAGGGGGCAACGCGATGGCACACCTTCATCGCGCTGGCGATCATTCCGGTATTGATGGGGCCGAAAGCACTGGCCCTCGGTGCGGTCGGTGCCGCCGCCATGACGCCGCTGCTCAACATCATCAATGCCTGGGTGCATGCCCGCTACGCCGCGCCAGAACGGCTCGACGCCCGAAAATTGCTGTGGTCTCTCATCACCAATCCCTTTGTGTTTTCATCACTGGGGGGCGTGGCCTGGCAGGTGCTGGGCCTGCCCCTGCCCTGGCCGGCCTATGATGTGCTGGACATTGTGGGCAAGGCGGCGCTGGGCCTAGCGCTTTTGGGTGTTGGCGCGGGCCTGCGGCTGCAAACCATGCGTGATGGACGCGCACCACTGGCACTCGCCGTTGTGCTGCGTCTTGCGGTGATGCCGCTGCTGATGGTGCTTTTTGTAAAACTCTTTGGCGTTACCGGCGATGCCGCAACGGTTGCCATCCTGTGCGGATCCGTTCCGACTGGTTCCGGCGCCTATGTGCTGGCGCGGCAGATGGGCGGCGATGCGCCCTTGATGGCCACGATCCTGACGGTGCAAGTGGCTGCCGCGGCGGTCACTTTGCCTCTGGTTCTGTGGTTCTTTACCTAATTTTGCACAGGGGCATCGAATCCCTTGCGGTGTTTGCGTCCTCCCCCTAAGGAGGCGCTTTAATGTCCAAAGCCGCTTCAAGGCCTCCGCTGTTCAAGCCCCAGCACATGCTGGCGATCAGCGATTTTTCCCCCATCGAAATTGCCGCCATTCTCGATCTCGCCCAAAACTATGCCGAGCATGGCAAAGCCCTGTCTCCGGCGCAGAAAGTGTTGACCGGGCAGACGCAGGTCAATCTGTTCTTCGAGAATTCCACGCGCACCCAATCGAGCTTCGAGATCGCGGGCAAGCGCCTCGGTGCCGATGTCATGAACATGGCAATTGCCATGTCGTCCGTCGCCAAGGGCGAGACGCTGATCGACACGGCCATGACCATTAACGCCATGCACCCGGACTATCTGGTGGTGCGGCATCAATCCTCTGGCGCGGTGGAGCTGCTGGCGCAAAAAGTGTCCTGCGCGGTCTTGAATGCGGGTGACGGCCAGCATGAACACCCTACACAGGCGCTACTCGATGCGCTCACCATCCGCCGCCATTTCGGCAAGTTGGAAGGCCTCACCGTGGCGATCTGCGGGGATATCCTGCACAGCCGCGTGGCGCGCTCCAATATTCACCTGCTCTCGCGCATGGGTGCGCGGGTGCGGGTGGTGGCGCCATCGACATTGCTGCCCTCAGGGATCGCCAATTTCGGCGTCGAGGTGTTCCGCAACATGGCTGACGGCCTTCGCGATGCGGATGTGGTGATGATGCTGCGGCTGCAGCTTGAGCGCATGAGTGGGGCCTTCGTGCCCTCCATGCGTGAATTCTACCAGTTCTTTGGCCTCACCGAGGAAAAGCTGGCCCACGCCAAGCCCAAGGCGCTGGTGATGCATCCCGGCCCCATGAACCGTGGTGTAGAAATCGACTCCAGCGTAGCCGATGGCGTGCAATCGGTGATCCGCGAGCAGGTGGAAATGGGCGTTGCCGTGCGCATGGCGGTCTTGGATGCACTGGATCGCAACCGGAGGGCCGCCGCATGATTTCGCGCCCTTCTTCCGCCACGGGCCGCAGGGCCTATCTCAACGGCACGGTGCTGTCACCGCGGCAGGGCCTCGATGGTCCGGGTGGGCTCTTGATCGAGGACGGCTGGATCCTGGCAGCGGGCCCCGATGTGACGCGTGACAGCGTCGGCAGCGGTGCGGAACTCCGCGACTGCAAGGGCAAGACAATTGTTCCCGGTCTCAT
This sequence comes from Aestuariivirga sp., assembly GCA_044868645.1. GTDB lineage: Bacteria > Pseudomonadota > Alphaproteobacteria > Rhizobiales > Aestuariivirgaceae > Aestuariivirga. The sequence goes on along the minus strand of JBIOWL010000290.1, from coordinate 999 downwards.
CGACATGCGGGTATTTACGGGCGAACCCGGCAGCGAATACCGCGAGACCCTGGCCAGTGCCTCGGAGGCGGCGGCGGCGGGCGGTGTCACCACCATGATCGTCATGCCCAACACCAACCCGGTGATTGATGATGCGGCGATGGTCGATTTCGTGCTGCGGCGCGCGCGGGACACGGCACTGGTACGCGTGGCGCCCATGGCGGCCATCAGCAAAGGGCTTGCCGGCGACGCATTGGCTGAAGTCGGGCTGCTGAAGGCGGCGGGCGCCGTGGCTATTTGCGATCCGACGCGTTCCATCGGCAATGCCAATCTTCTCAGACGCGCCCTCACCTATGCCAAGGACTTCAACATGCTGATTTGCGCCCATGTGGAAGAGCCCAACTTGGCAGGTGGTGTCATGAACGCGGGTGAAATGGCCTCGCGGCTGGGACTTTCCGGCAATCCGGCCATGGCCGAAGTCATAGCCTTGGAACGTGACTTGCGGCTGGTGGAGATGACAGGCGGGCGCTATCACGCCGCTCAAATTTCCTGTGCGGCCTCGGTTGATGTCATCGCGCGGGCCAAAGCCAAGGGCCTGCCCGTCACCTGTGGTGTTTCCATCCATCACCTGACACTCAATGAAAATGACGTGGGTGCCTACCGCACCTTCTTCAAACTGTCGCCGCCCTTGCGCAGTGAGGACGACCGGAAAGCGCTGGTGGCGGCCGTGGCAGATGGCACAATCGATGTGATTGTTTCATCACATGACCCACAGAGCGAGGACACCAAGCGCCTGCCATTTGCAGAAGCCGCCTTTGGTGCGGTGGGCCTCGACACCATGCTGTCGGCGGCGCTTCAGCTTTTCCATAGCAATGACATTGGCTTGGCGCGGCTTGTAGAAGCCATGTCGCAACAGCCGGCGGCCGTTCTGGGATTGGAGTCGGGGAGACTTGCTGCGGGTGCACCGGCGGATTTTGCGGTGATTGATCTCAACAAAAGCTGGAAGGTGGAGAACTCTAC
>JBIOWL010000289.1:0-9822 GCA_044868645.1 Aestuariivirga sp. | reverse complement strand
CCGCAATACCGCTTTCCGCCGCTCTGTTCGCCTCGCTCTTGGGCCTTGGCATGATGGTGCCCGCCATGCCGCTCCTGGCGCAACAGACGGGAAGCGGCGCCATGGCTGCTGGTCTCATGGTCAGCAGCTTTGGCGTGGCGCGGCTCCTTACGGCGGCACCCTCGGGCTGGCTGGTGGACAAGAGAGGCGCCATGCTGACCGGTGCTATCGGCCTTATCATCACGGCGGCGGCTTCACTGTTGGGCTGGCTCTCCACAAGTTTTGCCATGGTCGTCACGGCCATCGCATTGCAAGGCGCGGGTTCCTCGGCGTTCTCGACGGCAGCCATGACGGCGTTGGTGCTGGCGGCGGGCCCACAACACCGGGGAAGGGCCATGACCTGGTTCCAGACGGCGATCCTTCTTTCGTTCTCGATCGGTCCGGTGGCTGGCGGTTGGATCGTTGGGCAGTATGGGCCGCATGCACCTTTCATCATTCAAGCGGTGCTCGCTGTGCTGGCCCTGGCCTCTCTGCGCAGCATTCCAAAGGTGCAGATTGCACAGGCTCCGCAGAGCAGCGCCATGGCCGCTGGAAACTTCTGGACCATGGCGCTGGCTGTCGGCGCGCTTGGAGGCTTTGCCGCCTTCTTTGCGCGGGTCGGTATCGCCTGGAATGTGGTGCCGGTGGTCGCGCTGCATGACTTCGGCCTGACGCCAGCAACGCTCGGCTGGATCATCGGTGCGGGCACGGCGCTCAATCTTCTCGCCATGCCCTATCTCGGCCGGCTCATCGATGGTTACGGTGCGCGGCCGGTGTTCCTGCTCTCAACGCTTCTGAATATCGCTGCGATGATGGCGGCCTATCTCATGCCCACAGTGGCAATGCTGTGGATTTCGACGGCATTGGTGATGCTGGCCTCCGGCATCATGATCCCCGCTGCCATGACGATCGCCATTGAAGGCGCAGCTCCGCAGGTCATGGGCCGGGTAATGGGGCTTGCCCGCACGGCGAGTGACGCTGGCATGGCCATTGGCCCCAGTGCGGTTCCCGCAATTGGTGCAGCCATTGGCGTATCACCCATGTTCGGGATGGTCACATGCTCGGTCGTCTCATTGATTGCGCTGCTGTTTGCTCTCGGCAAGCGCCGCACAATAGAAGCTACACCACAGGAAGCCGCGTCCAGCACTTGAGTCAGTGCTTGCAGGTGCCCATCGCCGGGCAGGTGAGGCAGGAGCGCTTCACGATTGAAGCGATGACATCGAGCGGCACGGGCATGAAGTTCAGTGCGTGTCTTTTCATGCGGGCCGCAACCAGCCGCGCAGGTTCAGCAACGGCATCCCTCATCTCCATGTTTTCGGAAGGCAGAAGCACGCGCAGGCAATAATCGCGTGTTGCGTTGTCCTTGTTCTGGCAGGCGGCGAGGAGCGAGAGAACTAGGCATTCATCTGCACAGGCGCGCAGGCAGGCGCGCGGGAAGAACTGCAGCCGCCGCTGGCAATAGGAGCGGAGCGAGCGCACATAGTATTGCAGGGCGCCAGAGACATCGCAGGCACAGGAAAGCCCGCCTTCGGCCACAAGGTCATTCCAGAACTCGTCCCAGCAGGTGGGGTCTCCAAGTTCATAACCTGCCATGGCGAGGCGATAGTCATTGATGGCAAGCCGCTCGGGGCGGTGATCGAAAAGGTCATTGCCGCGGGCTGATGCGCTCACTGCAGGGCTCACAATGATTGCAGGAAAGCGATGAGAGCGTCACGCTCGGGTTTCAGCGCCATGCGGAACTTCTCTTTTGCCGCTTCCGCCTCGCCACCGTGCCAGAGAATGGCTTCAGCAAAGCCATTGGCACGGCCATCATGGAGCAGGAATTGGTGGCCGTTCACCACTGTCACAAGTCCAAGACCCCAGAGCGGGGGCGTGCGCCACTCGGATCCCGAAGCCTCGAAGTCTGGGCGGTTGTCGGCAAGACCTTCCCCCATGTCGTGGAGCAATAAGTCCGTGAATGGATGAAAAACCTGGTTCGAGACTTCCGGCAGATCATGCTCGCTGCTCTTCAGCGTCGGCATGTGGCAGTCGGCGCAGCCCATGGCGCGAAACAACTCTGCGCCTTGCTTTACTTGTTCATCGTTGGAATTGCGCTGGGCAGGAACAGCAAGCGAGGCAGTGTAGAGCGTAAGTTTCTCCACAAACTCTTCGGTCAACTCCGGCATGCCGCCATTGATAGCCGCAACGCATGCCGTCTGTTCCGTGGCACAGTTCTCTGATGGATGGACTACGGAAGTGAGGCCGATATCACCCACGGCGGCGCCGGTATTCTGGTTCTTGAGCGTGGGTTGCCCCGCCTTCCAGCCAAAGCGGCCGATGGCGGGTTTGTTGGTGACGCTGTCCCAGACGCGGTTGACACGGCCAGATATGCCGTCGCCATCGGCATCGTCTGGGTCGGCGAGGGCCAGCAATATTTCATCCGGCACAGCTTCGAGCAATCCAAGGCCAATCACCTGCGGGGCAACCCTTGGCGAGATCAGCAGATCAGCGGGCAGGGGGCCATAATTGGCATTGGTGATGGCGTATTTGGGCTTGCGCAGCGCAAACGGTTCCCCATCGCCATATGTGCCCGTCACCTCTTCATAGGTGATCGCGGCAAGACCCTCGGGTGCAATGCCATTGAGCGCGCGCTCACTGAGCTGGTCGCCATAGCCGGGTACAGGATTGGGCGCGCCATGTTCGCCAGCTCCTGGAATGCTGATGCGGAGCAGCATGGAGTCCATGGGGCCTTTACCGTTTGCCGGTGCTTCGCCGCGTCCGTCCTTGGTGTGGCAAGCGGCACAGGAGACGCGGTTGAACATGGGGCCTAATCCGTCGAAGGATTTGACCGAAGCCGGAGCCTCCACCCAGTTGGTGTTGAAGAGGCGGTTGCCGAAGGAGAAGGGCCGCTGGTGTTTGCGCGGCGCATTGGGGGCTTGCAGTGAGAATGCGTTTGGCGCTGAAACCGGACGCGTTGTTTCACCGCCGAGCTGAGAGGTGAAGGGCAGGGCAAGGAGCTGCTTGCGCAGTTCCCGTTCAAGAGCCTCGCCGCTTGTGGCGGCGAGGCTCAATCCCAGGGCAGCGATGAAGCCATATTTGGGGAACCGGCCCATTTCAGCCCGTGGGAATGAGAACCAAAACGCCAAGCTTGTTGCCGGCGGCCTTGAGTCCATCCGCCAGGTTCTGCAGGGAGGTGACGGTCGCTTCAGCGTCCTTGCGCTCAGGAGAATCCTTGGGCGAGGCGAGCACCTTGTCCCAGGGGTCGGCCAGCTTGGCAATCTTCGCTTCCGCATCCAGGAGCAGGTCGGAAACGTTCTTGGCGGTTGCTTCATCCCTGGAAGCCACCAGCTTGTCGAGGCCGGTTACAGTCCAGATGCGCTTGATGCCTTCGAAGTCGTAGACGAAGTCCTGCTTGGTGGTATCGGAGAAGCAGGAGTGTTCATCCTCCTGGTCGCCGGAATCGAGGGCGACCGCAAGTCTTTCCGACATGAATTCGAATCCGGCGAGGATCGCCATGCCATTGATGATGCGGCCCAGGGCCTCGCGCTGTTCCAGCTTCTCAAAAGTCGCACGGTAGTTGCCGTCGATGCCGGGCGCCCAAGCCTGCTCGAGCGATTGGATATCTCCCACGAGCTTTTCTGTCACGGCCTTGAGATAGGCGCGCCTGCGGTCATTGCTGCCTTCTCCCGGCACATAATCTGTATACGGACGGTTACCCGGGCCATCGGCAGAAAGATCCTGACCCCAGAGCAGGAACTCGATGGCGTGCCAGCCCGTCGTGACATCCGCCTCATCGGATTTCTGGTTCATGGCCGCGAGCTCGGGGCCGACGATGGCATCCTTGCCGTTGACGATGCCGGCAGACGGATTGTCCTTGACGTAGTCGATAAAGGCCTCGTTCATGGGCCAAGCATTGATTTCACCTTCGATAGCCTCGATGGGGCCGTCGTAAAAGCGGTATGTCTCGGTCAGCAGATAAGGCGGGCGGGCTTCAACCCAGGCTTTACGGGCTGCAGCAAGGCTTTCCTCGGAAGGCTTGTCGAGGAAGGCATTGATGGCGGCAGAAAGATCGTCGGCGGCCGATTTGGCGGCCGCATAGGATTCGAACACGAGATTGGCATAGGCCTTCACCTGTTCAGATGCGTCGTAGGCAAAGGCATTCGCATCGGTGGAACCGATGGCATAGGTTGCTGGCACATCGCCGCCGCCTTCACCACCTTCACCTCCCTCACCGCCTTCGCTTTGGGCGAGGATCAGCGGTGTTCCGATGGTTGGCTGGGATTTGGCAGGGCCCGCCTCCACGCTGCCCGCTCCCGCCAATATGGCTACACCCAGTGCCGTCCAGACCTTTGTTCTCTTTCCCATTGCTTTCTCCGTATCCGACTAATATTGTCGGATTAACATATATTCCGAGTAAATCAATAGGCTTTGTGCCCCCATGCTGATCCAGATTTCCGATGTCCTGACGCCCGATGTGGTTGCGGCGCTGAGAGAGAGCCTTACAGGCGAAGCTGCGGGGTTTACCTCCGGCAAGGCAACGGCAGGCTGGGCGGCGCGTGACGTCAAGAATAACGAGCAGGCCTCGGGACCCGCCGCGCAGGCGGCTATCGAGCAGGTGAAGGCGGCGCTTCTTGGCAATGCGCTGTTTCAATCGGCGGCAAGGCCCAAGACTTTCGTGAAGCTCCTGGTCTCACGTTACAAGCCCGGCATGGCCTATGGCGCCCATGTGGATGATGCACTGATGGGCGGGGTCCGGACCGACATGTCCTTCACGCTTTTTCTCGCGGAGCCAGAAAGTTATGAGGGTGGAGCGCTGGTGATCGAGGGTCCGGATGGCGAGAGTGACTTCAAGCTGCCTCCAGGTCATCTGGTGCTTTATCAAACGACAAGCCTGCATCATGTCGCCGAGGTGACCAAGGGCGAGCGCTTGGCAATTGTCGGCTGGGTGAGAAGCTTCATCCGCAGCCCCGAGCAGCGTGAAGTCCTGTTCGAAATGGACCAGGTGATCGTCAGACTGCGGGAAGCACAAGCGCCACGCGAGGACATGAACCGTGCCCTCAAGGTGCGAAATTCCCTGTTGCGAATGTGGGTGGAAGACTAATCGAAGCCCTTCCATCTGCCGCCATATCGTCTAGATTTCCTGTCAACCGGACGGGATGAGGTCTTCAAGCGGCATGGCACAAGGTTCGACGTTTCTTGACAAGCCAACGGTGCATCTTGTGCACATGGCGGTGTTCACATTGGTTGTGGCAATCCTTGCCGCAGTTTTGTTTCCAGCAATCAAGACGGCCTTCCTTGCCAACCCCGGGCTTAACGGCCTCATTATCGTAACGTTGTTCCTGGGCCTGGCTTACGCCTTCCGCATGGTCTGGCGGCTCACCCCGGAGGTGAGTTGGGCGAATAGTTTCCGGCTGGGCGAGGCCAATGAACTGCCACAACCGGTTTTGCTGGGGCCCATTGCAAATCTCCTGGGGGATTCTTCCGGGCGCACCATGCTGTCGCCGCAGACCATGCGGTCGCTGCTCGATTCACTTGCTTCGCGCCTCGATGAATCGCGCGATCTCCTGCGCTATTTGGTGGGTCTTCTGATCTTCCTCGGTTTGCTCGGCACGTTCTGGGGATTGCTCGATACGGTGACCTCGGTCGGCGAGGCCATCCGCAACCTCGATGTTTCCGCGGCGCAATCATCCTCGGTGTTCGAGGAGCTGAAGAACGGGTTGCAAAGGCCGCTGGGCGGCATGGGAATTTCCTTTTCATCTTCGCTGTTCGGCCTTGCCGGTTCGCTGGTCCTCGGCTTCATGGATCTTAAGGCATCGCAGGCGCAGAACCGCTTCTATCACGGGTTTGAGGACTGGCTGTCGACAATCACGGATGTGGGCATAGGCGATACGGCCAGCACCTCGGCTCCTTCCTATGTCCGCATGGATATGCAGAACCTGCAGCGGGCGGTCGACAAGCTGGGCCAGCACATCGAATTCAACAAGATGAATGCGGCATCAGAGGCCAATGGTGCAGAATCGGAGACCATCGAGCAACTGGCCGAGGCGGTGGCGAGCCTCGTTACCCAGATGCGCGAAGAACAGAAAATGGTGCGGCAATGGATTCAGACACAACAGGTTCAGCAGAATGAAATCCAGCGCCTGCTGATCCGCCAGAATGGACGGAAGTAAATCATGGCACTTGCCCTTTCACGCCGCCGCCGCAATGAGGATGCGCCTTATTGGCCAGGCTTTGTCGACGCCATGGCGCAGCTTCTTCTGGTCATCACCTTCCTGCTCTCCGTTTTCATGATTGCGCAGTTCCTGCTGGCGCGGGAAATCAGCGGGCAGGATTCTGCGCTCGGGCAATTGCGCTCGCAGATCGCGGAATTGACGGAGCTCCTGTCGCTGGAGAAGTCGGCCAAGGCCGAACTTGAATCGCAAATCCTGGCGATGACCGACGACATCAACGCTGAGAAGGCGAAGAACGCCAATCTGCTTGCGGGGCTTGATGCCGAGAGCGCCAAATCGCTGGCGGCAGGCAGCACCATAACTGGGCTGCAGACATCGCTCGATTCCGAACGCAAGATCTCGAACGAGGCGCTGGCGAAGGTGGAATTGCTGAACCAACAGATCGCAGCGATGCGCCGACAGTTGCAGCAGTTAAACGCAATTCTCGATGCCGCAGAGGAACGCAACAAAGCCTCTGATGCGCAAATCGCGGATCTCGGCCGCAGGCTCAATTCGGCGCTGGCGCAAAAAGTTCAGGAACTTGCAAAGTACCGTTCCGAATTCTTCGGCCGCTTGCGGCAGATCCTGTCGCAGCGTTCCGACATTCTAGTGGTCGGCGACCGTTTCGTCTTCCAGGCGGAAGTTCTGTTCCCCAAGGCCAAGGCCGAGCTTAATCCGGCGGGACAGACTGAGATGCTGAAACTGGCGAGCGCCCTCAAGCAACTGGAGCAGGAAATACCGCCCGACATTGCCTGGGTTTTGCGGGTTGACGGCCATACGGATTCCGATCCGATGCAGTCTTTCGAATTCAAGTCAAACTGGGAGCTTTCCACGGCGCGCGCCATCACGGTGGTGGAGTTCCTGGTGGCGCAAGGCGTCTCGCCCAAGCACCTCGTAGCAGCGGGATTTGGCGAGTTCCAGCCGTTGGTTGTGGGCGAGAGCGAGGATGCCAAGTCGGAAAACCGTAGGATCGAGCTCAAATTGACGGAACGATAGGGTGGGATTCGCAGGCCTTGCGGGGGCGGGCGTCTTCCCCTATAGGGGCGCCATTCCAACATTCTGCCGGCTTTGCCCATCGGGGCCTTCCCGGCGTTTTGCTAAAGAGAAGAACCATGAAGTCCGGCATTCATCCAGATTACCATCCCATCACGGTCGTGATGACCGATGGCACCAGTTTTGTCACCCGCTCCACCTATGGCAAGGCGGGCGATACCCTCAACCTCGACATTGACCCCAAGTCGCATCCGGCCTGGACCGGTGGCCAGCAGACGATCCTCGACCGCGGTGGCCGCGTGTCGCGCTTCAATCAGAAATTCGGCTTCCTCAAGAAGTAGAATTTACCTTCTTGAATGCGAAAAGCCCGGCTTTTCAGGCTGGGCTTTTTCGTTTGGAATTTTGAAGCTGGCGCATCTTTCACTTCGCAACCGGTTCGACTTGCTCGTTCGATGCGCTGGTGCTGTTCAACCGCTGCCAAAGGCGCGGGCAAGCTGATTGAGCTGGTTGGCAACTGGATTGTTGCTGTTGTTGGCAGGTTCGTCCGCTTCCTTGTCGGCAATCATGCGGTCCAGCTTGATGATGCGTTCGTGCAGGCGCAGTGATCTGTCCACAAGGGTGCGCAATCCTTCGGGAAGAAGTTCGGCGCCTGGAATGGGCGCGCCTTCGCCAATGTCCGAAAGGCTGACGCGGGATTTCTGGCGGGTCGCATCGTCGGGCTTGACCTCGCCCGTGGCGATGGCGCGCTGCAGGAGAAGCCAGGAGGCGAGCTGCATGAGTCGCGTCGTCAGGCGCATGCTCTCGGTAGCATAGGCAATGGCGCCGTTGCGGTCGAGCGCCCGGCTGTCAGTGCGGCCTTCACCATCCAGATAATTGGCTGTCTCTTCAACAAGGCTCATGCCCTGCTTGAAGACCCGCTCAAATTGTTCCGAACTGCTGAAACGCGCAAAGAAGTCTACGGTGCTGTTGCCAGTGTTGCGCATGTCACGCATCATTAACTGTTCCTTACCCACTCTACTCAATTTTTAGCACCTCCGTTGATCATATTCAGGACCCAACCGAGGTCAAGGTCTCAAAACAGATTCTCTTGTGGGTATCGAGCAAGTTCGGGGCCAGCGGCCGTAGCGCCAAAAAAAAGCCGCGGTTAGCGCGGCTTTGAGTTCTAACAGGGAGGCGTCAAACAGAGTGGACAGAAACCACTCAAAACATTCGGCCGAAACCGAATAACCCCAAGGTAAACGTTAACGATTACCAAAAGGTTAATGGTTCAGAAAATATTACTGCCGCCGGAGGCCCGCGCCGTCACGACTTGAAGAAGGCATCCGCCGCAGACTTTGAAGCGGTTTTCCTTTCAATTTCAGCCTTGAGGCGGGTGATTTCCGCCTCAAGCAGCGCCACGCGCTGGTGCAATTCCTCGATGCTGACCATGTCGAGATTTTCGCCCAGCATATGGGCGGATTTGGGCTTGGGGCGTTCCTCGTCTTCCATCTTGCGCCTCCTGTCGACCGTGCCATGCTGCCTTGCCCAAGGTCTTTGGGCAAGATGCGAGGATCATTGCCGTGACCATAATGACAGCCATCGCCATCAGGGAACCCGGTGGCCCGGAAGTGCTTGTGCCAGAACGGATAGCTGTGCCCCAGCCCGGCACAGGGCAAATACTGATTAAGGTTGCCGCGGCCGGCGTCAACCGTCCTGATGTTTCGCAGAGGCTCGGGCACTATCCGCCGCCGCCTGGCGCGCCTTTGACGCCGGGGCTTGAAGTTGCGGGCGAGGTTGTGGGTTTGGGCGAGGGAGTCCGGCGCTATCGGCTGGGAGACAAGGTCTGCGTCTTGGTGCCTGGCGGAGGCTATGCCGAGTATTGTGTTGCAGCGGAAGACAATGCACTTCCCATTCCATCGGGTCTCTCGACGGAAGAAGCTGCCGGTATTCCCGAAACCTATTTCACAGTCTGGACCAATGTGTTTCAGCGCGGGGGCTTGAAGGCGGGAGAGACCTTGCTGGTCCATGGCGGCACAAGCGGCATCGGTTCCACCGCCATCATGCTGGCGAAAGCCTTTGGCGCGAAGGTTATTGCAACAGCAGGAAGCGAAGATAAGTGCACGGCCTGTCTCAGGCTTGGCGCCGATCGCGCCATCAATTACCGCTCCCATGATTTCGTCGAAGTGATGAAAGATGAAAAGCTGGAAGCCAATGTCATTCTCGATATGGTGGGTGGCGACTATGTTGGCCGAAACCTGAAAGTAGCCGCCATGCATGGGCGCATTGTGCAGATCTCTTTCCAGAAGGGTTCCAAGGTCGAGGTTGATCTTCTGCCGGTGATGGTGAAACGCCTGACCTTCACAGGTTCGACACTGCGGCCACGCAGTGTTGCGGAGAAGGCAGAAATAGCGCGGGAACTCGAAGCGAAGGTATGGCCGCTTCTGGCTGAGGGAAAGTGCAAACCTGTGATCCATGCCCGCTTTCCCCTGGCCGAGGCCGCAAAAGCCCATGCCTTGATGGAAAGTGGTGTCCATGTGGGGAAAATCATCCTGATTCCATAGCGTTCTGGAAGCCGTTGCAAGTGCCGCCACTCTCGCCTATATGGCGGGTATTCCCGACAATTTACTGTCAAACGCGTTGGAGC
>JBIOWL010000288.1:0-4553 GCA_044868645.1 Aestuariivirga sp. | reverse complement strand
CCGGTCCGTGGACCCATGAGTTCCACGACACGCTGGCGGATATCCGGGTGCCGAAGGCCTTGGCTGAGCGTCTCAACACGGCTGCTGCTTTGCTGCTGGTGAAGCGCGTGCAGATCGAAGACGGCCAGATCGGGCTGCTTTCGGTGGATGGTGCCTTTGCCGGCGCCCTGCAGCCGGGGCTGCACGTTTTCTGGAACGTCGTGCGCCAGCCGGCGGTGAAGCTCATCGATGTGCGCGAGCACGCCCTTGACGTACCGGGCCAGGAAATCCTGACCCGCGACAAGGTCTCGGTGCGCGTCAACCTTGCGGCCAAGTACCGCGTGGTTGACGCCGTGAAGGCCCAGTCTTCGGTCAAGGACTTCGCGGATGCGCTTTACCGCGCATTGCAGCATGCCTTCCGGCAGTCACTTTCGGCCAAAACGCTGGATGAGCTTCTCTCCCGCAAGGGCGAGGTCGATGGCGAAGCGGCGCGGGAAGTGCGTTCCGCCATGGAGAAGATCGGCCTTGAGGTGGGTGACATCGCCATCAAGGACGTCATTCTGCCGGGCGACATGCGCGACATCCTGAACAAGGTTGTCACCGCCGAAAAGGAAGCAGAAGCGCAGGTCATCCGCAGGCGCGAGGAAACGAACGCCACGCGGTCGCTGCTGAACACCGCCAAGGTCATGGCCGAAAACCCGGTCATGATGCGGCTGAAGGAATTGGAAGCGCTCGAAAAGATCGCTGACAAGGTCCAGACGCTGACGGTGCATAACGGCACGAAGGGGCTGCTTGAGGACCTCGTGACGCTGTCTGCTCCGGTGGTCACTCCGGTCGCCAAGGCCAAGCGCTGACACTCGGACGGTCAGTTGGATCGTGCTCCACATCCTCCATCGGCGGGCCTGACCCGCCGACCCAGTTTTCTTTGCGCTGGGTGGGCCGATCAAGTCGGCCCATGGAGAAATATGGATTCAATTGACCATCCGACACGCTGACACCAGTCTCTCCCCTGTCATTCGTCAATGACAGGGGAGGGAACAGGCGCCCTGGCCGGCAGCCTTCCCTTTTACGGGCGGACTCTCAGGCGCCGCCCCGGCCTCATTCACGATGTCAATCAGCAGGCCCGCCTTTCGGCAGACTTGTTGTATATAGTCTCTACATAGGAATCTTGTCAAGAGGAATTTTTAGCTGTTTTGCGATTTCTCAGCACATGCTCGTGTTCCGCGTCGTAAAGCGCTGAATCGCGGAAGTTTTTGTGGCCCAGCACATGGCCAACGAGGATCAGCGCGGTGCGGGTGAGCTTTTCGGCGCGCACTTTTTTGGCAATATCGCCCAGAGTTCCATGGATGAATTGCTCATCCGGCCAGCCGACACGGAAGGCCACCACCACCGGGCAATCCTCGCCATAGTGGGGAATGAGCGAGCGCTGGATATGCGGGATGTTGCGCACCGAAAGGTGGATCGCCAGCGTGGCCTTGGATGCACCTAGTTTTTCCAGCTCCTCGCCCGGCGGCATGGCGGAGGATTGCATGGAGGTGCGCGTCAAGATAACTGTTTGCGCCACTTCGGGCAGCGTGAACTCGGTCTTGAGCGCCGCAGCTGCCGCCGCAAAGGCTGGAACACCCGGTGTCACGTCATAGGGAATGCCGAGGCCATCGAGCTTCCGCATCTGCTCGGCAATTGCTCCGTACAGAGACGGATCACCGGAATGGACGCGCGCCACATCATGACCCTTATCATGGGCCGTCTTGATGTGGCCGATGATTTCATCGAGATGCATCGGCGCAGTATCCAGCACCAGCGCGCCGGCGGGCGCGGCCTTGACGATTTCTTCCGGCACCAGCGATCCGGCATAGAGGCACACAGGGCAGGATTGGATGAGCTTCAATCCCCGCACGGTGATGAGGTCGGGCGCGCCGGGGCCGGCGCCGATGAAATGCACGGTCATCTTGCGTCCATCTTTTTTGCGTAGCCGCGGGGAGTATAGGCGTAGGTTTTGCCGTCACCGCGCTTGAAGGCCTTCGATTGACTCGAACCGACAAGGACAACCGTCAGCATGTCCACATCCTCAGCATTGAACTCATCAAACCTCAGTACGCGGACCTTTTCCTCCGGCCTTCCCAAGTTTGACGCCAAAATAACTGGCGTGTCCGGATTGCGGTGCGGGCGCAGAATGCCGAAAGCCTTCACGATCTGGTCCGTGCGGCGCTGCGAACGAGGATTGTAGAAGGCGGTGACGAAATCTCCTTCCGCCGCAGCAGTGATGCGCCGCTTGATGGTTTCCCATGGCGTCAGAAGGTCCGACAGTGAAACGCAGCAGAAGTCATGGCCGATGAGGGCGCCAGCCTTGGCGCTCGCCATCTGGAAAGCGGAAATGCCGGGATGTACCTCAACAGCAATGCGGCAGGGTTCGCGGTCGATCAATTCATAGACCAGCGCCGCCATGGCATAGATCGCGGCATCGCCTGAGCAGACGAGCGCGACGCGCTTTCCTTCTTTGGCAAGCTCGATGGCCTTGCGGCAGCGCGCTTCCTCCTCGCCCAAGGGGAAGTCGTGGCGTTCCTGCCCATTGCGGAGGTTCTCGATGAGATCGAGATAGAGCGAGTATCCCACCCATTCTGTGGCAAACCAAAGTTCGAAATCGACTTGCGGCGTGATGGTTCCGCTATCGCCTGGTCCAATTCCGACTACGGCAATGTGTCCCCGGCGCTTACCGTGCTGCTCCTGGAAGTCGTCATGGTTTGCAGCCTCGGCAATGGCGATGGTTGCACGCTTGCTCTTGGTTTTGGGAACAATCAGCTTGCCGTTGGGTCCCACGAGAGCCAGCGCCGCGGCTTCCGCCACGCTTGGCGTGCCGACTTCATTTTCCACGATTGCCGAAGGTGACTGGAGTCGCGGTGTTTCGTGCTTCAATTGTTCGGCGGTAAAGAAAAACACATTGTTGAACTGATTAATGGCCGGTTCGTCTTCCTTGAGGTCAAGGGAGCCGTACTGGAAGATGGATTGTTCGGCGATGTTATGCTTCGAGAGTGTCTCATCCAGAAGCGCCTTGACTTCGGCGGGGTCGGTGCCGCGTTCGCAACCAATACCCACTGCCAATGTCCATGGATGATAGACGAGGTGATGGTCGTTGCCTTGCTTGCGATAGATTGTGGCTTCCTGTGTCACTGTCTCGCCGCGCAGCCGGGCCGCCGCCGCTGCCTTGTGGTCATCACGGTTAGAGAGCGTTGCGGCGTCTGGTTCATCCATGGCCTCGCCAAAGATCACATCGCTTGCCGTGGTTAGCGCTGCGTACCCGCCAGTGATGGCGGAAACCCTGCGGGCAAGGTCGTTGGCCCCAAGGTGCCCACCGATCAAGGGCACGACGGATGAACCATCCTCTGAAACTGCTACAACGGGTGGCTCTCGCATCTTGCTTTTGAGTAAGGGCCCAATGGACCTTATGAGAATGCCTGACGCGCAAATGCCAATGACCGCATGTGACAACCGAAACTTACGAGCGATCGCCTGGGTTGCCTTGTCGAAGGTAGCGTCAATACCATCGAGTCCCTGTGGGCCGTGAATCACTCCGCCAACGGATGATTTGATCTTCAGCGCCAAGGGCAAAGCCGAGGGGCCAAGAATGAAAATGGCGATCTGGCGCTTTGCCATGTCAGGCTTTCACGATGATGGTGGTGAAATAAGGCAGGGCGCCGGAAGCGATCTCCGCAACCGGCTGGATCACCTGCTGGTCTTGCGTGGCGTAGGAGACAGCCGTTGCCCGCCGCTCAAGATCGAGCGACTGCAGCACCTCTTTCACTTTGCCGAAATGCCTGCCGACCTTGATGATGGCGGCGGATTGCGCGGTTGAAAGTTCCACGCGGAGTTTTTCTGTATCCAAGGTCGCGGGCAGAATCTTCAATACATCATCGCGGGAGCAGAGCGGCTGGCCCATTTCTGCGGCGCTGGCGCTGATTGATGTGACGCCAGGTATCACAACAGTCTTGAAGCGCGAGGCCAGACGCTCGAAGACATACATGAAGCTGCCGTAGAAGAAGGGATCACCTTCGCAGAGCATGACCACGTCAGTTCCCGCTGCGAGGCGGGCGGCAATGGATTCCGCGCCCTTGTCGTAGGCTGCCTGTCCTGCATCAGGATCGACACGCATCAGCATGTCAATGACCAGTTCCTCGGCATCTTCCGCGATGAACGGTTTGGCGATGCTGCGCGCCATGCTGTCTCCGCCATTGGCAGCAAGATATGCAATGACCTTTGCAGTGGAGATGAGCCGCCATGCCTTGACCGTCATCAATTCAGGATCGCCGGGCCCGACGCCCACGCCGTAGAGTGTTCCGCTCATGGCTTTATCACCTGCCATTGCACCACCGGCATCTGGGGCTTCAGCGCGCGATATTTTCCGATTGGCTCAAGTTTCGAAATGGCGATGCGGACAAGTTCACCGCCATGCTTCTCCTGCAGGTCGTAAAGATGCATCTCGCCTTCGAGTGAGACGACATTGGCAACCATCCGCCCGCCGGGGCGCAGAGCCTGCCATGCGGTTTCGAAAACGCCGGATGCGCCCACGCCACCGCCAA
>JBIOWL010000287.1:0-2903 GCA_044868645.1 Aestuariivirga sp. | reverse complement strand
TGCACGTCAAACCCATGGCCAGCCGCGATGACAGCGCGGAACTGTTCGTTCTTGCGATGGGGTTTAGGGGGTGATTACAGTCGAACGCCCGCTTTGCTCAGGCCTGTCTGAAGACATCGGTGCTGAGGTAGCGCAGGCCTGAATCGACGATCAAAGTTGCCACGGTGGCGTTTGACCCTAGGCGTTCTGCAATGCGTAGGGCCGCAACAACATTCGCACCCGTTGAAGTGCCGGCGAAAACGGCTTCGTCTCTTGCCAGGCGCCGGGCCATCGCCTTGGCGTCATCGGTTGAAACGGTGAGTATTTCGTCAACCTCTTCCCGGTGCCAAAGCGGTGGCAGGAAACCAAGACCGATGCCTTCGATCTTATGCGAACCCGGCGGCCTTCCCGAGAGCACGGCCGACTCATCCGGCTCGACTGCAAATACCTTGATTTCCGGCATATGGCGCTTAAGGGCGCGGCTCATGCCATGCATGGAATGGGCAGTGCTGATGGTGTGGACGATCGCATCCACCTTGCCTGACGTCTGTTCCCAGATTTCGTCTCCAAGACCGCTGTAGCCATCGGCCCCGTCCTCGTTTTTCAACTGGTCGGCCCACCAATGGTTGGGTTGCTTGCTGATTTCGCCAGCGCGCGCGATCATTGCCTGGATCAGCTCCTTGGTAATTTTCTTGTCATCGCTGGGAATGTCCGTGATCTGGGCCCCAAACGCGCGCATGGTCCAGCGCTTCTCATCGCTGAACGCGTCGGAAAACACGAAGTGTGTCTTGTAACCTAGTGCGGTGGCGACAAGGGCCAGTGAAATTCCGGTTGTGCCGGCGGTGTATTCCACCACAGTGCCACCGGGTTTCAACAGGCCCTTTTCCACCGCGCGCTTGATCAGGTTGCGAGCCAGCCTGTCCTTCATGCTGCCTGTCGGATTAGCGGATTCAAGTTTGGCAACGATGCGTGCACTACCTTTGGGCACAATGTTCCGAAATTCAACCAGCGGCGTATTGCCGATGGCATCGAGAATGTGATGGCCAGGCATGCTGCCTCCCAGGATGCCCCCCGGCAACGACGCGACCTTAAACAACTGTAGAATTGGCCGCAATCACCCTCCCAAATCCCTCCTTGCTTGCACATTGTCAGGAGTGTTAAGGGCAGCCGTCAACCCGGCGAATCCCGCCCTAAAACCGATAGGTTGACGAAATGCCCAGCCCGTTCCCCGAATATCTCGCCTTTGACGACGTGCTGATGAAGCCCGGCGCCTCCAGCGTGCTGCCGACTGAGGTTTCGACGAAGACCAGACTCACCCGTGAAATCGAGCTTTCGATCCCCATCATGTCCGCCGCCATGGACACGGTGACGGAAGCGCCCATGGCGATTGCCATGGCACAGGCGGGAGGCCTCGGCGTCATCCACAAGAACCTCGACCCCCAAACCCAGGCCGAGCATGTGACGCGGGTCAAGCGTTATGAAAGCGGCATGGTGGTGAACCCAATCACCATTTCGCCCGATGCCACACTCGGCGAGCTTCTCGCCATCAAGGAAGCCCGCAAGATTTCCGGCATTCCGGTGGTCGATGACAAGGGCAAGCTCGAAGGCATCATCACCAACCGCGATGTGCGCTTTGCCACCGACATGAATGCCAAGGTGGCGGACTTGATGACGCGCAATCTCGTGACGGTGAAGGAAGGTGTTGACCGTGCCGAGGCCCAGCGCCTTCTCCACAAGCACCGCATCGAGAAGCTGCTCGTTATCGATGATGACGGCAAATGCGTCGGCCTCATTACTGTCAATGACATGGAAAAGCAGGCAGAACATCCGTTCGCCGCCAAGGACGACAAGGAGCGGTTGCTTGTTGCTGCCGCAACGGGGATCGGCGATGCGGGCCGCGAGCGCGCCGAACGCCTGATCGATGCGGGCGTCGATGTGCTGATCGTCGATACCGCCCACGGCCATTCGGTGAACGTTTTGAAGCAGGTGACGCTGGTGAAGAAGCTCTCCAACAAGGTGCAGATCATCGGCGGCAATGTGGCAACCGCCGAGGGCGTGAAGGCACTGATCGGCGCGGGCGCCGACGCCGTGAAGATCGGCATCGGCCCCGGCTCCATCTGTACAACGCGCGTGGTGGCGGGCGTCGGCGTGCCGCAATTCTCCGCCGTTCTCGAAAGTGCGGAAGAAGGCATGAAGCAAGGTGTACCCGTCATCGCCGATGGCGGCATCAAGCTCTCAGGCGATCTTGCTAAAGCGCTGGCCGCAGGCGCGGGCGTGGTGATGATCGGCTCGCTGCTCGCTGGCACCGACGAAAGCCCGGGCGAAGTCTTCCTCTTTGACGGCCGCTCCTACAAATCCTATCGCGGCATGGGCTCCATCGGTGCGATGGCGCGAGGCAGCGCCGACCGCTACTTCCAGCAGGATGTGGGTAATTCCCTGAAACTCGTGCCGGAAGGCATCGAAGGCCAGGTGCCCTACAAGGGGCCGGTGGGCGCCGTGCTTCATCAGCTTGTCGGTGGGCTTCGCGCCGCCATGGGCTATGTCGGTGCGGCAACGATCACCGAGCTGCAGCAGAAAGCGCAATTCGTGCGCATCACCAATGCTGGCCTGCGCGAAAGCCACGCCCATGATGTGATGGTGACGCGCGAGGCCCCCAACTATCAGCGGATCAACTAAAGTGACCACCGCCCATTGGCTGGTGCTGCCGCTCATCATTCATGTACTGCTCACCTTCATCGTAGGTGCATTGAGCCTGCGCAGCCGCATCGTTGCCGTGAAAAGCGGGCGTACCAGGATCGCCGACATCACGCTCGACAATTCAAAATGGCCGAAAGCCGCGCTGAAACTCGGCAATAATTTCGACAATCAGTTTGAGGTGCCGCTTCTGGCTTACGGCGCGGTGGCACTCATCATCGCGACGGGTT
>JBIOWL010000286.1:0-5967 GCA_044868645.1 Aestuariivirga sp. | reverse complement strand
TCTTTGGAGTTGGATGGCCCCCCGATCCCCTGCAATGTTGAAAGGGAAGGCAATGCAGAGCACGAGTCACTGCACACCTTGGCTTTGTCACCCCGTTCGCCGTTAACGTCAACGCATTTTGCCCCCGCAGGGCCAATTTTCCGCCACATGTGGCAGGGGGGACACAGTCACCGGGCCCAGCCGCATCGGAATTGGCGAAAGTGTAAAATAACTGTAAAAACAAGGGCGATTCGTGTGTGTGGCTGCGTTCACAATCCGCCTGGCCAAAGCAGTTTGCAATCGCTGATAACGCCATAAGAGTGGCAGTTCTTGCCGGTGGCGCCGCGGCGTTTTGCAGTGCGCAAACCGGCACCTGAACAAGAGGGGGAGACGATCGTCATGGCCAAGTGCCGCCCGTCGAAATGGCTGATTCCATGGGTTCTCCTTGGAGCAGGCCTTCCTTGGCTTGCTGCCACCGTAATCAGCGGTCCCAGCCTCAAGGCGGGCATCCTTTCGAGAGCCAACACAGCCCTTTCCGGCAATGAAGCCACCGCCTGGGCCAAGGCCGAGGGCAGTGGCCGCGATCTTCTGGTCAGCGGCACCAGCCCCAGCCAGGAAGCCGCCGATGCTGCTGTGAACGCCGTCGCCGGCACCTATGGGGTGCGCACCGCCATGGCTTCCCCACAGCTTAAGATTGAGCCGCCGCCACCTCCGCCGGAGCCGGTCGTCGAGGCGCCCGCCGCGCCAACGGCCCCTCCAGCTCCTCCGCTTGCCCCGGCTGCGGTGCCTGCCGGAGCCAAATGGCCCTTTGCCATTACCGGCACCTGGCCCGAATCACAGGGAGCTACCCTCAAGGCCACGGTCGGCACCCGCAGCTATGAATTGGGCAGGGGCGCGGCCCTCACCTCCGATGGCAATGGCAATTTCACCTTCGCACCCGCAGCAAAGCTGCCCCCCGGCACCTATGATGTTGAATTCACGGCCAATGATGCCGCAGGAGCTACGTCCACCGCAAAACTGACCGGTGCAATTGTGATTCCTGAGCCGGTGGCACCATCGCCGCCGCCCGCCCCAGAATCAGCTCCAGAACCGGCTCCGGCACAGGCCGAAGCGCCTGCCGCTCCGGCTCCGGAGACAGCCGAAGCTCCTGCCGCCCCGGCACCAGCACCTGTTGTGGAATTGACGCCGCCCACCGTGGAGAAGCAGCTTGATCTCACGGGACTGCCCATCATCAAGGGCACTTGGCCCGAGAAGGCCGCCACGGGCCTCGCCGTCGGCCTCGGCGGCAAGATCTACACCCTGGGCAAGGATGCAAACTTGAGTTCCAAGGAAGGTGTCTGGTCGCTCATTCCCTCCGCCGGCCTGAAGGACGGCATCTATGACGTGGTGGTGACAGCCACCGATTCTGGCGGCAAGTCCGTCAAGGACGAAGCTGTTGCCGAGATTGAAGTTGATGCCGTGCCACCAGATGCACCAGCTGTCACCGCCTATTCCGGCGAAGGCTCGCCGCCTTCCATCGCCGGAACCTGGTCCGAGCAGCTCTCGAGTAATCTCAAGATCTCCATTCCATCTGCAAATCTTGTCGCTGACCTTGGCGCCGCCGGAAGCCCTCTCACTTCCGATGGCGGCGGCAACTGGACCTTGGCGCTGCCAACGCCGCTGCCTCCTGGGAGTTATGATGTGGAAGTGAGCAGCACCGATAATCGCGGCCGTGTGCAATCCACCACGGCCGCTGGAGGCATTGTTGTTGCGGAAGCAAAGCCTGTCGAGCCAACGCCTCCGCCCGCTCCTCCGCCGCCACCGAAAATCGGCCTTGCGGTGAAGCAGCCTCCGGCGGATGCCGTCTGGCCCTATGCCATCACTGGGCGCTGGTCTGAAGGAACTGCACTTGATCTCAAGGCCGAACTCGCAGGCCGCACCTATGAACTGGGCAGGGGCGCGGCGCTTACCTCCGACGGAACAGGCGTTTTCACCTTTGCACCACGTGCCGCAAGCCTAGAGCCGGGCACCTATACGGTCCTGTTCAGCTCAAGAGGTCCCGCTGGCGATACCCGAGAGGCAAGCGCGACCATCACCATTCCGCCAAAAGCGGAGCCAGCGCCGCCACCCGAGCCCGCTGAACCTGCTGAATCTGCTGAACCCGCGCCCGTTGAGCCGGCCCCGCCTATTATTGCGGAACGCGTGTTCGACTGCGAGGCAACGCTGAACACCCTGAACAAGGTGTTCCCGGTGCGCTTCGGCTTTGACAAGTCGAATCTTGAAGGCATCGCTTCACTGTCCCTCAGCCAATATGCCGCGCTGCTCAAGGATCAGCGCTGCGCAACCATGAAGGTCGAAATCGCAGGCCATGCCGACTATTACGGCCCCGCCATCTACAACCAGGGACTCAGCGAACGCCGCGCCGAAACGGTGTTCTCGGCATTGAAGGAAGCAGGCGTGACCGATGGAAGCCTCTCGACCAAAGGTTATGGCGAAAAGAACCCGCTTGATCCGGCCAATACGATTGCCGCGCGCCAAAAGAACCGCCGTGTTGAATTCACGGTCGTGAAGTAGGGGGAAGGCGATGAACGATTTCTTCAACTGGCACGACACCTGGATCCTCGTCGAGCACAATTGGTACTGGTTGCTCCTCGCGCTGCTGATCGGCTGCTGGGTCGGCTGTCCACCTGCGATACCTCGAAGAGTTGAGAGGATAGGGGACAGACATGCTTCACTATCTCATCGAACTCGCGGTCTGGACGCTTCTTGCCTATTTCGCGGGCTGCTGCATCGGCTGCCTGCTGCGCCAGATTTTTGGAATCGAGCCTGCAGCATTGGCTGCAGGAGGCGCTCCCGCCATATCTGTCTCAGGCGCCGCCACCCCCTCTGCATCATCCCATGGACAGTTGACGCGGCCGCGCGGTATCGCGGCGGCCCGTGGCGGCAAGGCCGATAATCTCCAACGCCTCAGCGGTGTCGGCCCCAAGAACGAGAAGATTTTGCACTCTCTCGGCATCTTCCATTTCGACCAGGTCGCGGGCTGGTCCGCCGCCGAAGTGAACTGGGTGGATGATCATCTCAAGTTCAATGGCCGCATCCGCCGCGAAGAATGGGTCAACCAGGCACGGCTTCTGGCGGAAGGCAATGAAGACGAGTTTGCCAAACTCTATGGCACCGCGCGCAGCCGGAAAAGTTGATCCGTATACGGAATGAAGAAAAGGCCTGTTTACGGGCCTTTCCCTTTGTCGACTCGCGACAACCACTTCTCGATGGCAGCGATGCTTTCCGCCTCATCGAGAAAAGGAACATGGCCCCGGCCCGGAATCGTTGTCGCATGCATATCGGGAAGCATCTCCTGCATGCGCCGCACTGTGGCGATTGATAGAAGGTCCGAGCCTTCACCGCGCAAAAGCGCAAGCGGCAATCCCGCCAGTGCCGGAACAAGCGGCCAAAGTTCGGCGGGCTTTCCCGCCGCAATATCATCGGGTGGCGAAAGGGTCTTTGCCAGCGCCAGGTCATGGTTCTCGACAATCTGCCCATCCGATTCGCGATAGATGCGTTGCACGACCTTGAGCCAGGCTTCGTGGGGAAGGGCTGTGAAACCCACGGCGTTGCGCGCAAATCCCTTGGCCGCTTCATCCCAGTTTGGATAGCGCACAGGCCGCCCGGTCGTTTCGGTAATGCGCTGAAGGCTCACCGCCTCGATCTGTCCGCCGATGTCATTGAGAAGAAGGCCCGCCATCCGTTGCTTCGCCACTGCAGCCATCGCCATGCCGATGATGCCGCCCCGTGATGTGCCGATCAGCGCGACACGCTCAAGCCGCAAATGATCGAGCACCATCAGCACATCCTGCAATTCCGTTGCAGGCGTGTAGGTGGCAGGATCAGGGGCGCGGTCCGATCGCCCGCGTCCGCGCAAATCCATTGCGATGACGCGCCGCTTTCCTTGAAGCAAATCGAACACCGGCTCGAAATCCCGCGAGTTGCGAGTCAATCCCGGCAGGCAGAGAACTGGCGTGAGCGGTGATACAATGGGCCCGCGGTCATCTGCGTAAAGCCGTGTTCCATCCGCGGCTGTCACATGGACATCGCGCTGCATTGCCTCAGTCGCAGCCGGTGATCAGCGCCGCGATGCTGGTTCCACTGCAGCCCGCCGGTTCCGGTGTCGGCTCCGATGTCGAAGCAACCGTGATGTTGCCGGGCGCGCCGCGCTTCAAATCCGCCGTCATGGGCCGCACTGTTTTCGGCGCAAGCCGCGAACGGTAGACATGAACGTTCTGCAAAACCTTCTGCACATATTGCCGTGTTTCCAGGAATGGAATTGATTCCACCCAATCAATGGCATCAACCTGGCCGGCGCGCGGATCGCCATATTCCGCAACCCATTCGTGCGCCCGGCGCGGGCCTGCATTATAGGCCACCAGCGTCAGCACGTATGAACCGCCGAAGTCTTCCACGAGATCGGCAAGATGCGCCGCGCCCAGCTTCACATTATAGGCAGGATCGCCCTTCAGCTTCGCTTGCGCATAGGGAATGCGATACTGCTTGGCGATGAGCTTGGCCGTGCCTGGCATGAGCTGCATCAGGCCCTGCGCGCCCGCCTTGCTGCCGGCTTGCGGATTGAACTCGCTTTCCTGGCGCGACAATCCGAAGACCAGTGCCTTTTCCACGGGCTTTCCGATCTGCTTCCACTCGGGAAGGCCCCGCACCGGATAGGCCCATGTGTCGATGTCGATCTTGTACTGCGCCGCAACCTTGGCAAGCTTGAGAGACATGTATGTGCCGCCCATGCCGTGCACCACGTCAGCGGCGGCATTCATTTCATCCACCGTCTTGAAGCGGGTGGCGATGGACCACAGGAACATGTGGCATTGTTCCTTGCCCGCCGCCTTGTACATGAGCCGCATGGCGCGGATCACTTCATCCTGATCGACCTTGGCGCGTGCCGCAGAGGAAGCATCACCGCCGATGATCTCTTCCGGCACCTTGCCCATGCCGATTTGTTCGCGCGCCAACTGCCCGTAGTAGATCGTGGAGTGTTGTGCCGCCGACCTATAGGCTGCCGTTGCCGCCGCCTTGTCGCCGAGCGCCGCATGGGCACGGCCCAGCCAATAGCCGCCGCGCGCCTTCTCGGTGCGGTTGCTGGCCGCTTCCTTCACATTGCTGAAATGTGAAAAGGCCCGGTTTGCATCCTTGAGGTAGCGCAGAGCAATCCAGCCCGAAAGGAACTCGGCATCCACATAGTCCTCGCCTTCGCTAAGACCATGGCTGCTGGCTATCCGGTAGCCTTCCTTCAACGTGTTGCGGTGGCTTGGCCCGATGGAACGGCGCGCGATAATGCGGCGTTCCTGCCACCAGGCCGATGGATCGATCATCCCGGAAGCCGTGTCCGGCGCATCAAGGAGAATGCCGCGCGCCTTGCCGAATTTTTCCTGCCTCCGGTAGAAGCGCGCCAGCGCATAGCGCAGCGAAGGCTCGCCCCGAAGTGACGCCGGCAGCGCCGCATATTTCTTCTCCGCGCCCGCCGTGCCGCGCAAGAGCAACTGCGCAACCTGTGCCATGCGCATCTGCTCGGAGCCAAGCCGCTTGGCCTGGCGGAGAGCCGCATTGGATTCTTGCGCGAATATGAGCCGCGACAATCTGTGTTTATGATCGGCCGCAGTCAGCTTGCCTGAGAACTCATAGGCGATGCGCTTCTCAATATCGGCATCCATGGCTGTCGTGGACCAGGCGCGGCGCAATGCGGCGCGGCCTTCCTTATCCTGGCCGGCCTCGAAGAAGGCGCGCGCCAGCGCCGCATGGCCATCGGCGGTCATCGGCGTGCGTTCATTGAAATAGCTGATCACCGTGGCGGATGGTTCACGGGAATAGAACAATGCCTGTTCCGCGCGCTTGTGCAGCGTTTCATAGAGCGGCCACTTGGGTGCTGCCTCTTGGAAGTCGCGGATGCGGGCAAAGCCCACTTGCTTGCCGTGTTTCCATAGGTAGATGAGTTCGACAAGTTTGATG
>JBIOWL010000285.1:0-3581 GCA_044868645.1 Aestuariivirga sp. | reverse complement strand
TCAAATGCCCCTCATGCGGCGGGGTAGCGGAACGCGAAACCGACACCTTCGATACCTTCATCGATTCTTCATGGTACTTCGCGCGCTTCTGTTCGCCCCATGCGGCAAGGCCCGTGGACGAAAAGGCGGCACGCTACTGGATGGGTGTTGATCAGTATATTGGCGGCGTCGAGCACGCTATTCTCCATCTTCTCTATTCGCGCTTCTACGCCAGGGCCATGATGAAGACCGGCCATCTTCATCTGAAGGAACCTTTCGATTCTCTATTCACGCAAGGGATGGTGGTCCACGAAACATTCAGCAACGCCGCTGGCGAATGGGTATTGCCGGCGGAGGCACAGCAGGTCGACGGCAAGTGGGTGCATACTGAGACAGGCGAGTCCCTGACCGTTGGCGGCATCGAAAAGATGTCGAAGTCCAAGCGCAACGTTATCGACCCCGAGACCATCATCGAAGCTTTTGGCGCCGATACCGCGCGCTGGTTCATGCTCTCGGATACCCCGCCCGAGCGCGACATCGAATGGACGTCGGCAGGCGCTGAAGGAGCCTGGCGCTTCATCCAGCGCATCTGGCGCATCGTCGGCGAGGCCGCTGCAGAGCCGGGTGGCGCCATGTCACCAGCGCTCAAGAAATCTGTTCACAAGACAATTGCCGCGGTGACCGACGATCTGGAAGGCCTGCGTTTCAACCGCGCCATTGCCCGCATCTATGAGTTGGCAAATGCCATCTCCGCTGCGGCGGCACCAGAAAGGCGCCAGGCCGTTGAGACCCTGATTCTCCTCTTTGCGCCCATGATGCCGCATCTGGCCGAGGAATGCTGGCAGGTGCTCGGCATGCCGGGCCTTGTCGTAACCACACCTTGGCCGAAATATGACCCTGCCCTGCTTGTAGATGACGAGGTCACCATGGCGATCCAGGTCAATGGCAAGAGGCGCGATGAAATCAAGGTTGCCAAAGGCCTCAAGAAGGAGGAACTTGAGCCGCTGGTCATGGCAAGGGATGCGGTCGTCCGCTCCCTCGATGGCAAGCCCGTGAAGAAGTTCATCGTCGTACCCGACAGGATCGTCAACATCGTATGCGCACCTTGAGGATTATTGCTCTGTCCTTTGCTGCTACGCTGGCAGCTGCGCCACTTGTGGGCTGTGCGAACTACCGTCCACTCTATGGCAGTAGCGGAGCAACTGAGGGCGTTGCCGTCGAACTCTCTGGCATTACCGTAGCGGAACAGAAGAACCGCGCCGGCCAGCTGGTGCGCAATGAACTCATGTCGGTGATGCGTGGCGGAGGATCCAACGCCTACGTTCTTGAACTCCTTCCCGAGGAAACGACCAGGAAAATATCGGAGCCGGCGGGGCAGAAACTTGACCGCTACCGCTACACTTTGAAGATGAAATATGCGCTGCATCAGGCCGGAAACAACACGGTGATCAGCGAAGGAAGCGCCTTCTCCAATGTCTCCTATGATACGGTGGAACAACCCGTCTCCGATCTTCAGGCGGCTGAAAACGCCAAGCTGCGTGCCGCCAAGGAAGTCTCGGAGGACATCCGCCTGAGGCTTGCCGCCTATCTCTCCAGCCACTAGCGCATCGTACGAGCAAAGGAATCATTTGCGAGAGGAAAGATGCGCCAGATTCAAAGAGCTAGAGCAACTTGTCGACGGTCAACTGACCGTCGGCTGCTCTAGTGGCCACAATGCGTGAGGCAGATCTCCTTAGTCTTGCTAAGCGAGGTTTTCAGGACCTTTCCGGCGCGCTTCTCTATGGCACCGACGAAGAATCAGTTTCAGACATGACCCGCCAAATCCAGAAGGTATGGAGCGGCGGCGAAATAACTGTAATCGAAGCCACGTCCCTGCGCGGACAGCAGGGCGCGCTCCAGGACTTGCTGGGTTCTCAATCGCTGTTTGGCGGCCGAGCGCTTATCGTCATTCAAGGTGTCGAGGACCAGCACGGCAGTTTTTTGATCCCGATGCTTGGCACTGAAAATGCCAATGCCTTTCTGATTGTTGCTGCTTCCTTGCGCAAGAATTCAGCGCTGCGCACTGCGGCGGAAGGAGCGCGCAACTGCGCAGTGCTGGCCTTTCACGAAGAGGGCGAAGCGGCGCAACTGCTCCGTATACGGAAGAATGGCTCGTCACTTGGGTTGAACTTTGAACCTGGCGCGGCGGAACGTCTTCTCGAACTCTGCGGTGGAAACCGCAGCCTGATTGCCGCCGAGCTTGAGAAGCTGTCATTGCTGCGGCTTGAAGGAGGAAAGGTCACGCCGAGGACGGTCGCTGAGAGCTGCGGCGAACAAGGCGAATTGGATTTCAATGAAATCTTCGACTCAATGCTTGATGGCGATGTTGCCGGTCTGGATCGGGTACTTACCGGTGTATTGGAGGCCACCGATTCTTCTGCCCTGCTGCCCATGCTGCAGAGCTATTTGACAAGGCTTGCGAGCGTTCGGGCTGCCGTTGAGGAGGGACTGAGTTGGGAGGCCGCATTCCAGAAAGCGAAGCCACCCATCTATTTTGGCCAGCAGGTGCAGGTGAAAAGGCAACTATCTGGCCTGACGCTCGAGGCCCTGCTGCGCCTGCAGCTTGCAGTTCAGCAAATCGTTCTGGAGCAACGCAGCGCCGGAAGCATGGGAACTCTTGTCACCGCACGTGCGCTGCTTTCGCAAGCCGTTCGGTTGTCGGGGCAGAAACAGGCTACTGCAAGATAGTCAGCGCGCCTTGCTTAAGAGCCGCGCTACCATTTCAAGCTGTTCCAGCGTCTTGTAAGTGACGCTGATGCTTCCGCCCGATGCGCCGTGATGAATGCCGACCTTGAGGCCAAGCACTTGCGACAGTGACCTCTCAAGCGCTCGCGTGTCGGCGTCCTTGTCCTTCTTTTTCTTCTTGGGCTTGAGCGAATCGTTCCGGCTCAAGTCCTCCGTCTGGCGCACCGACAGGCCGAGCGAAATGATCTTTTGCGCCAGCTCTTGCGGATTTTCCGTGGCAACGAGCGCCCGTGCATGGCCCGCTGACAATGTGCCTTGTTCGATGTGCTCCTTCACCGAATCGGGAAGGTTCATGAGGCGCAGCGTATTGGCGATGTGGCTGCGGCTCTTGCCGATTGATTCGGCGAGCTGCTGCTGGGTGTAGCTGAACTCGTCCATCAGCATGCGGTAGGCTTGCGCCTCTTCCAGCGGAGTGAGATCACTGCGCTGCACGTTCTCGACAATGGCAAGTTCCAGCGTGTCCTTGTCGTCAAGTTCGCGAACAATGGCCGGTACATCATGAAGGCCCGCCCGCTGCGCTGCCCGCCAGCGCCGCTCGCCCGCCACGATTTGATAGGTGCCGTTATGGAGCGGCCGGACCAGTAACGGCTGGATGAGCCCCTTCTCGCGCAGTGACTGCGCCAGTGATTCGATATCAGCTTCCGGAAAATTCCGCCGCGGGTTTTTGGGATTGGCCGAGATAAGGTCGATAGCGAGCTGCTTGAATCCCGGCGTGTCTGGCGAGACGGGGGCCGCCATCTCGTCATCGCCGATGAGGGCGGCAAGGCCACGGCCAAGTCTGCGTTTTGGAAGAGCTGTCATCATGAGTGAGTTGTCAC
>JBIOWL010000284.1:0-2099 GCA_044868645.1 Aestuariivirga sp. | reverse complement strand
CATTCTCAAAGGTATTCTCACCGATCATCCGTCTGGGCTTCCTCGTGGTGCCCTTGCGCCTCACCATCACCATGCAGGCCGAGCGCAAATCCTACGGCGCGCCGCCATCGCTCCTCGTGCAGCCGGCGCTGGCGCAATTCATGGAACAGGGCCACTTCGCGCTCCATATCCGCCGCATGCGCCGCATTTACGCGGCGCGCCGCGAAATTCTCATCAAGACCTTGCAGCAAGGCGCGGATGGCAGATTCACGGTGGATGCTCCACCATCAGGTCTTTCCGTGCTGTTGCGCTTCACTGGCAGCGCCGATGATCAGTTCATGGCACGCAAGCTCGTCGGCGAAGGCATCGAATGCCAGCCGCTGTCAAGTTACTGCCATAGCAATCCGGCGCAGAAAGGCCTGCTGCTCGGATTTGCCGGCTTCGCCGCAAAAGATCTGGAAGCGAGCGCCCGCAAACTTGCTTCGCTGCTCGGCCTCTATCTTCCCTCAAGAGCCAAGCGGACGTAACTCGCGGATCAGCTTTTCGCGGATGGCGCGGGCATAGTCCTCGAAATCCTTTGCGGTGACCACAAATGAGTCGGCGCCTGTGATCACATTCTCCCGATAATACTGCGTGAGGCCCTGTTCTTCGGATTCAATGGCAAGCCCGTTGATGGTGATGCCAACGGCCAGCGCCAATTCCCGCGCCTCGTCCAGATTACCGCCGCCATTGTCGCGCCCGTCACCGGATATGTCGATCACGCGCCGCTGCCCAATAAATTCATTGATGTCCAGAAGGGCGATGCCATCATGGATCGCCTCCGTGATCGCCGTTGAAGCCGCATAGAAGGTCCGGCTGCCAAGCCCCACGCGATAGCCGAAGGCCTTGGCCTGCCGTGCTGAGCGGATATGGGTGAAGGGCACAACGACACGGCTCTCGCCCGGCCCGCCCCATTGCGTGACACCGATGGCAACACCCAGGGGTTCCAGGTCCTTGATGGCCGCATGAACAGCCGGATCACGGAAGGCCGCCGCAAGCCCGCCCAATTGCAGTTCAAACTCTGCGGCATTCATGCTGGCCGAGCTATCCAGCGCCAGCAGCAATTCGAGAGCGACCTGCTTCCGTTCCTGCGCGGTTCCGGCTGCCGTACACAGGAGAAGCGCCAACATGCCGCGCCAGACATGCCGCCAATTCCCGGCTATGACACGGCCCATGAAAAGCATGTTGAACATCCTCGCCAGCATCGCATTGCTGGCCTGCCTCGCCAAGCCTGCCATGGCCAATGACATCATGGTGATGAACGCCGTTGCGCCCGAGAGCCTCACTCCCGCTGCCAAGACGGGAGCCATCTATTTCTCCATCATGAATCACGGCACCAGCGACGATGCGCTTGTTTCAGCAACCACACCCGCCGCCGACCATGCCACCGTCCACGAAACCAAAATGGAAAACGACGTGATGAAAATGAGCAAGGTTGAACGCCTTGCCATTCCGGCAGGCTCCATGGTTGATCTCAGGCCTGCTGCAACTCACCTCATGCTCACCGGCCTCAAGGCCCCGCTCAAGGAAGGCGAGACTGTTTCACTCACACTCATTTTCGAAAAATCCGGCGAAGTGAAGATTGACGTGCCGGTCGTTGACATCAAATCCATCCCCGCCGCTGGCCATGATCACATGGGCAACTAACAACTCCTTTTATCGTCACCCCGGCGACCTGGCTGCGCCGAAGCGAAGCTTCAGCTTCGCCAAGGCGAGAAGCCGGGGCCTATTGAGTCTGTTCGGGATGCACAATGCCAGTTGAAAATGCTCAATGGGTCCCGTGTCGCGCTTCGCTTGCACGGGATGACGGACCAGTTGAAAAACCGAAAAATCAAACCCTGTCACACTCATATGCCGCACCACAATTACAAAACCCGTCATTCCCGCGACCTGGCTACGCCGAAGCGAAGTTTCAGCTTCGCCAAGGCGAGAGACGGGAATCCCGCTTCTTGTTTGCAAAGCGGGACCCCCTGCCTCCGCAGGGGTGACGAACTATTGGTCGGAAGGATTTCTCTTACCCGCCCGTCACACTCATATGCCGCGCCACTGCGGGCCTGTTGTGTTCACGGTCAATGATGAAG
>JBIOWL010000283.1:0-2375 GCA_044868645.1 Aestuariivirga sp. | reverse complement strand
CGTTCACGTGGGGGAGGGTCCGCGAAGCGGGGGAGAGGGCGGCTAAAAAATTATTTCCTAACGGTATTGACATTAGTCCTACGATGTGTCTATATCCTCCGCGATGAACCGCAAGGAGGAGACGGTGATGCATGCTTATCTTCACTGCCATGATCATGTGCAGCGCCCGCAGGGGCTGGTTCAAGCAGCCAGCCCTTCCGGGGGCCGGAAGCGAGCCCCTGGGGCATTACGACCCCAGCGCGGATTGCCGCAGAACACCCACAACAGACGGACTGACTTAAGTGTCCTGGAGTGCCGTCGCCGTGGCCCTGTGAGTGTAAGCTTTGCAGGCCAAAACCGCTGCGTTCCTGCCTTTGGCTTCGAGCCAGATACCGGAAATACCCTACCCTTCTCAGTTGCAACAGGCTTGAAGCCGGAGCGGAACATTCCTCTCCATTTCTTTTCTGCCGCCGGAAAGGCGCAACCACCCTGAGAGCCACCGCGCTCCGCCTTTGCCACCGGGACTATCCCGGTGAACAAGGGCGGACGCTTGTCCATTTTCTCCCTCAACTTGTTGGGGGAGAGTATTCAAGACTTCACGCATCCTCAGACCACTCATGGGTTGCTAGAATTGCTGCGATGGTGAAGGTGCCGCTTAACAGCAACAGCCAGTCTTGCAGCACGCCGAGCAGGATCGCCGCGGAGCCGCCAATCAGTGACCACAGCACGGGCGCTGCAAGAACGCTCCAAGACATTGGACCGCGCAAGAGAAGCAGCGAACCGAAGGTGAAGAGCGTGACGGGGCATGGCGTGACGCCGAACTGCGGGAGGCCCATATAGCGATAGCCGAGCGCAAGGCCGATCAAGGGATAGGCGATCATGGCGTAGGCAATGAAGGCCCAGCCGAGCGCAGAGGTCCATCCCTCCCAGACCACCGTCTGCAGCTTGTCACTGCCCCTGCCCGCCCAAGCAAAGACGGCGGCCCCGATCAGGAACAGCGCGCCAAAACCCCAGGCGGCGGTGTTGATCACGGAGAAGAAACCCATGTGATAGAAGATGCCGGTCCAGGCCCACATGAGAGCGAGTGCGGCGAAGAGAAGCTGCGGGGCGAATCGCCATTGCCGGACAAGAGCGAGGATGACGAGCGCGGCCAAAACGTAGCCCAAAATGGAAACCGGCCAGGCGAAAGCGTTGTATTGCGTGAAAACGCCCAGGAACTCCTCGCGCGAGAAAGGCAGGATCATGGCTTCCCTCCTTTTCCTTCGCGCTTAGTCCTGGCGCGGGTTCATCGCTTTGATGCAGATCATAGGCATTGGAATGCGCCCGGTGAACAAGGACGCTCACAACTCAACTTGTCCCTCACCCTGAGGTGCATCGCGCAGCGATGCCTCGAAGGGTGCGCCGCGTGGCCCATGCTTCGAGGCTCTGCTACGCAGAGCACCTCAGCATGAGGAAATTGCTAGAAATTCACGCGGTCTCCGCCCTTCAATTCCAAGATGGACCGCGCCTCATCGGGCGTTGCGATCTCAAGCCCTAAGCCTTCCACGATGCCGCGCACCTGCTTCACCTGCGCGGCGTTGCTTTCGGCGAGCCGGCCCTTGCCGAGCCAGAGCGAATCCTCAAGCCCGACGCGCACATTGCCGCCCATGGCGGCGGCGATGGCGGCAATCGGCATCTGGTTCCGCCCTGCCCCCAGCACGGACCAGCGATAGTTGCTGCCGAAGAGCCTGTCGGCGGTGCGCTTCATGTGCGCCACATCCTCCGCATGCGGACCAATGCCGCCGAGGATGCCGAAGACGCTTTGCACGAAGAAGGGCGGTTTCACCACGCCGCGATCTGCAAAATGCGCCAACGTATAAAGGTGGCCGATGTCATAGCATTCTATCTCGAAGCGCGTGCCGTTCTCGGCGCAAGTCGTCAGGATGTATTCGATGTCGGCGAAAGTATTCTTGAAGATGCGCTCACGCGAGCCTTCGAGATAGGGCCGCTCCCAGTCGTGATTGAAGTCCTTGAAACGGGCCAGCATCGGATAAAGCCCGAAGTTCATGCTGCCCATGTTGAGGGAAGCAACTTCCGGCTTGAAGGTGGCGGCGGGCTTCACGCGCTGCTCGATGGTCATGGTGGCAGCGCCGCCGGTGGTGATGTTGAGGACGGCGCCAACACGCTGCTTGATGGACTTCAAGATCGGCGCGAAGGCTTCCGGGGACTGGTCGGGCCTGCCATCCTTCGGATCGCGCGCATGCAGGTGAACGATGGCGGCCCCCGCTTCCGCCGCGCCAACGGCAGCGTCAGCGATCTCCTGTACAGTCACAGGCAGATGCGGCGACATGGAAGGCGTATGAATGGAGCCGGTGACGGCGCAGGTGATGATGACCTTGTTGGCCATGAAGAGTTAC
>JBIOWL010000282.1:0-4080 GCA_044868645.1 Aestuariivirga sp. | reverse complement strand
GCGGTCCTGATAGCGCTTTTGTGAGCCATCATGTGCCTTGTCCTGGTCGGGGCAGAATGGCGGGCATTGCGGCGATATACCCGCATCGTCGGTTTCAGCGTGTGCTCCCGCTATCATAAAGCTTGCGAGCGGAAGAGTGCAGGCAACGGCAATAAGCAGTGACCGAATTCGCATAGGATACTCCCAATCATTCGCAGCTTCGCGCCCCACGGCCTGCGAGGATACTGACTCAAATCAAAATTCTGAAACCGGTCTCCTTGTTCCTCTATTTTGTGGATTATTTTGTGGCATTCATGCAAAAGCGCGAACGCTTTTCCGCCACATATTTCACGCGGCGGTAAAGCGCGACAAGGAATTGAGATGACAGACGAAGTAAGAGATTCAAACGGAAATGAACTGAAAGATGGCGACAACGTTACCCTCATCAAGGATCTGAAGGTGAAGGGCGCCAATGTGACGCTGAAGCGCGGCACGTTGATCAAGGGCATTCGCCTGACCGGAAATCCGGGCGAGGTCGACTGCCGTCACGAAAAGGTGAAGGGCCTGGTGCTGCGCACCGAATTCCTGAAGAAGGCGTGACTATTTTTCGCGCGAACCGTGCGGAAACCCTCGGTCAGAGCACCAGCACCTTGTCGGCCTTGAGAGTCGCCTCGCTCAGTTCGTCCATGGTGCTGCGGCGCGCTGCCGCCATGAGATCGTCATCGGTCAGCCCACGCGCATCCATGCAAGTCCCGCAGAGAAGAATTTGGTTCCGCCCGGCAGCAAAGCGATTGAGCATGTGCTCGATATTGTAGTAGCCCGCCGGCGTCTTCTGGCCCTTTCGTGCGGCAGTCACGGCATCGGCCATCAGGAACAGAGTGATCTCGCCGTCAGGATCATGCTTGTGCAAAGAAAGAGCAAGCCGCAATCCATTATAGACCCGCTCTCTGCCATAGGGCGGATCATTGAGGATAATCAGAATTTGCAACTGAGATCACTCACCAAGCACGCGCCGCCGCTCTTCAAATTCCGCCTTGTCGATCTCGCCTTTGGCAAAACGTTCTTTCAAAATGTCGAGCGGTGTCTTGGCCGGGGGCAGCAGCGGGCCGCTTGCCGGCATTCCGCCAAGCCAGCGCAGCAGCAGAACGATGGCGGCGACCACCGCCACGAGCGTGATGATCATGAAAAGCGGACCAAAGAAAAACATGCTCCAACCTCCATCTCCCCACATCATGCCGGGGCCGTAACCGCCGCCCGGTGACTGGGCTGCTGCGGAATTGAGAAAAGCCGGCAGTGCGGCAAACATGCCGGAAAGGCCAAAGCTCAATCTGTGCATCGAACAGCTCCTTTCATTTGAGAACCTGGCTAAATCGAGCATGCCTTCAGGCTGACTGCCTTGATCCTGATCAACAGGGTTGGAGTGACCGTCGGCTGCTCTAGTAGACCCTGCAGTCGAGAGGGCCAAAACCTGCAATGTTGATTTTCGCCTTCTGCCCCACGCGCATCCGTTTTCTGTCGTTGGGTTTGAACCGGGAGATCGGAAAGCTGATATTGTTGCCACCTTGCTCGCAATAAACCCCTGAGGCCTTTTTCGGCTTTGTCCCGGCAAGGGAAGGGGCAGCTAAGGCAATGCCGCAGATTGCCACCAGTCCGATTGCGATTTTCAGTTTCATGTCTCCCCCTGATATGGGTCGGTTGTTTTCTCCGGCCCATACTATCGCCTAAGTTGCCGAGGTCAATCGACCCAAAATGCACCCCCTCCCCGAGGAGCGGGGTGGGGCTGACGCTTGCCCACCACCTTCCATCCACCTCAGCCCTCTCCCGGCCTTCGGCCACCCTCTCCCGTCTGCGACGGGCGAGGGCCTAGTTTGCCCTCCCCCGCGTTCATGCGGGGGAGGGTCCGCGAAGCGGGGGAGAGGGCGGTCATAAATTATTTTCCTACATCTATTGACATCATTCCTACTGTGTGTCTATACCCGCCGCGATGAACCGTAAGGAGGAGACAGTGTCGCGAGCTTATCTTCATTGCGCGGTTCATGAGCAGCGCCTGCAGGGGCTGGTTCAAGCAGCCAGTTCTTCCGGGAGCCGGAGGCGAGCCCCTGGGATACTAAGGTCCCAGCGCGGAGTGACGCAGAGCATCCCGATAGACGGACTGGTGGAGACACCCTGGAGTGCCGTCGACCGTGGCACTGCAAGAG
The DNA here is from genome assembly GCA_044868645.1 of Aestuariivirga sp. Classification (GTDB taxonomy): domain Bacteria; phylum Pseudomonadota; class Alphaproteobacteria; order Rhizobiales; family Aestuariivirgaceae; genus Aestuariivirga. The sequence continues at coordinate 1,903 of JBIOWL010000282.1, read as the reverse complement.
TGACCCCGAGGCAAAAACCGCTGCGCCTGGACTGAAAAGTGGCCACCCCACGCTTCTCCGCCGCAAGGCGGCGGGCGTCGGTGGCATCGTGGCTTCAGCCACCTTTCTTTCTACTGAGAATTCTCGAGGCTTGAAGCCATGAACAGGCATTCTCCTCCACTTTCTCCAACAAGGTTCGCCATGTCGCCTTAGGATCAATGCAGGAAAGGAATGTTCCCCGAGACGTGGCGGCGCTTGAGCAATGCATCGCCCGATGCCACACTACGCTTGTGGCAAATGAACTGTTGACGCCTGAGGAAATGTACCGCGCCGACGCGCTGGCGGTTGCGGGAGGCGTGCCATCGCTCAAGCTGATGGAAAATGCCGGCCGCGCCGTCGCCACGGAAATTATCAAGAGATACAAGAAGTGCACAGTCGCCGTGCTCTGCGGCCCCGGCAACAATGGCGGCGATGGCTTTGTAGTGGCGCGCCTGCTCAAGGCCAAGGGCTGGCCTGTGAAAGTCTATCTGCTCGGCGAGTGGAGCAAGGCGAAGGACGATGCTCTTGCCATGCACCGCAAATGGAAGGGCGCTGTCGAACATATTGATGATTTCGCAAAGGCAAAGCCGAAACTTATTGTCGATGCAATCTTCGGTGCGGGCCTTAATCAGGATTTTCCGCAAGCAATTGCTGATGCCGTTCACCACGCGCATGTGCCCGTAGTCTCAATCGATGTTCCTTCCGGCCTCGATGGCCTGACCGGAAGACCGCGTGGTTCATCCATCACGGCCGATCTCACCGTGACATTTTTTCGCAAGAAGCCGGCCCACGTATTGATGCCGGGGCGAGAGCTGTGCGGCGAAATCATCCTCGCCGATATCGGCATTCCGAATGAAACTCTCAACGAACTTGCCATCAAGCTGCATGAGAACGCAGCGCCAAATCTTCCAGCGCTCGGCTCCGAAACGCACAAATACGCCAGAGGCCACGCTATCATCTGGTCCGGTCCTGAATTGCACACGGGCGCCGCGCGGCTCGCCGCCATGGCCTGCGCCCGCAGCGGGGCAGGGCTCACCACCATCATCGGCGAAGAAGCGGCATTGCGCATTCATGCTCATCATCTGTCATCAATCATGCTGCGGCCATTGGATGACGCAGAGAAGTTGCTTGCAGACAAACGCATGATGGTCTGGTGCATTGGCCCCGCTGCTGGCGTGTCGTCCGGAACACGCGATGCTGTGCGCCGTGCCTTGCGGACTGACGCTGCAATTGTCCTGGACGCGGATGCCTTGACAGTCTTTGCCGATGATCCGGACACATTGTTCTCAAGCATCAAGTCCAATCCGGACCGCGACGTGGTGATGACGCCCCATGAAGGAGAATTTCACCGTCTTTTCAAATCACTGGCCAACACAAATGACTCAAAAGTTGAACTGGCCCGCACTGCTGCGGCGCAAAGCGGAGCAATCGTCATTCTGAAAGGTCCCGACACGGTGATTGCTCACCCTGATGGCCTCGCCCGCATCAACGGCAATGCGCCCGCCAAACTTGCCACCGCCGGATCGGGCGATGTTCTGGCAGGCATTGTCACGGGCCTTCTCGCGCAAGGACTGGATGCATTTGAAGCGGCCTCTGCCGCCGTCTGGCTTCATGGCGATGCGGCCAATCGTGTAAAGCGCCGCACCCTCATTGCCGAGGACCTCATCGACGAGTTGGGGTGCGAGTGAGGGCATTTATCTACAACAGCCCGCTTGCCTTGTTGCTTGGCACCGGCGCTTTGCTCGGCCTTCTCACACCGCTTGGCAAGCTGGCCGCCGCCGCAGGCATTGATCCCTTCCTCTGGGCCGCGTTGATCTCGCTCGTTCCGGGCATTGCTCTTGCCATCGCCACAGCACGTGAAAACTGGGGCAGGGCAGACCTTTAC
>JBIOWL010000281.1:0-4781 GCA_044868645.1 Aestuariivirga sp. | reverse complement strand
TGCGGCCCTGCTTCTTCGGGATTCTGTTGGCGAGGATAGACTCCAGCCATTCGCGCGCTCCCGGCCCTGAGACTTCCATCTTGGCGAAGGCCGACATGTCCTGAAGCCCGACGCCGTTCTTGACGTTTAAACATTCCTCACCGACGAACTTGAAATAGTTGGAGCGGCGGAAGGACCACTTTTCTTTGATCTTGCCATCGGAGGCAGCGGGCGCGTGATTGTGATTGGTCAGAACATCGGGTGTCTTCAGCGCCGATTTGGAGAGGCCGTAGTTCTTCGGCGCGAACCAGCCCGGACGCTCCCAGCCATAGATGGAGCCGAAGACCGCGCCCAGTTCCTTCATGCGGGGATAGCAGGGCGTGGTTTTAAGTGGCCGTGCGGCGGCGCGCTCTTCATCCGGGTAATGCGGCGTGAAGACATTGGCGTAGGCTTCCTCGTTCTTGATCTTGAGATAGCCCTTGGTGGCATAGGGACCGAAGCGGCGGGGGTCGACACCCATCATGTCTATGGTGGGCTCGCCATCGACGATCCATTCGGCAAGCTGCCAGCCAGCGCCGCCCGCGGCGGTCACACCGAAGGAGTGGCCTTCATTAAGCCAGAAGTTCTTGAGGCCCCAGGCCGGGCCGATGATGGGCGAGCCATCGGGCGTATAGGCAATGGCTCCGTTATAGACTTTCTTGATGCCCACTTCGCCGAAGGCGGGAACGCGGGTGATGGCGGTTTCGATGTGGGGGGCGAGACGGTCCAGGTCTTCCTGGAAGAGCTCGTATTCGCTGCCTTCCGATGGACCATCCATGTAGCAGCAGGGTGCGCCCTTCTCGTAAGGACCGAGGAGAAGGCCGCCATTTTCCTCGCGCATGTACCAGGAGCTGTCTGCTTCGCGGAGCACGCCCATTTCGGGAAGGCCCTTGGCCTGGCGTTCCTTGATGAGCGGGTGCGGCTCGGTGACGATGTATTGGTGTTCGACGGGGATCACCGGCACATCGAGGCCCACCATGGCGCCGGTCTTTCTGGCGAAGTTGCCGGTGCAGGAAATCACATGCTCGCAGGTGATGGTGCCCTGGTCGGTCGTTACCACCCATTTGCCATCGCCGCGCTGGTCAATGCCCGTCACTGTTGTGTTGCGATAGATTTCAGCACCGCGCGAGCGTGCACCTTTGGCAAGCGCCTGCGTGAGATCGGCGGGCTGGATGTAACCGTCATCGGGATGCTGGATGGCGCCGAGGAGACCTTCGGTTTCGCAGAGCGGCCAGATTTCCTTCACCTGGGCGGGCGTCAGCTTGTTGACCTTGATGCCGATGGTCTCGGCAATGCCGGCGTAATACATGAACTCGTCCCAGCGGTCGGAAGTGCGGGCAAGGCGAATGTTCGACACCTTGCGGAAGCCCACATGCTGTTCGGTTTCCTTCTCCAGCTCCTGGTAGAAGCGGACGGAATATTTGTGAATCTGACCCACTGAGTAGGACAGGTTGAAGAGCGGCAAGAGGCCTGCGGCATGCCAGGTTGAACCCGAGGTCAGCTCCTTGCGCTCGATCAGCACAACATCGGACCAGCCCTTTTTGGCGAGATGATAGAGGGTTGAGACACCCACCACACCGCCACCGATCACCACTGCACGCGCTTCAGATTTCATGGGAACTGTCCTGAAAATTGGGAAAGGAATTATCGGCACATTAGGGATGAAAGCTCAAGCGCCCTCGGGGGCAAGCGACGATGGCCGTCAGGATTGCGACACAGGTCTGGCGAAATAGACCGTGGTGCCGCCCTTGGGGTTTGGCTCCTCGCTGGTGATCGCAAAGCCCAGATGGCGGTAGAGCGCCACATTGGAAGCGAAGGCGCCATTGGTGAGGAGCCGCAATTCCGGCAGGCCGTCTTTTCGCGCCAGTGCTGCGGCATGGTCCAGAAGTCTTCGTGCCAGACCGACACCCTGACGCTCCTCGGCCACGGCGATGTTCTCGACAAAGAGATGATCGGGATGCGGGATCATTTCGATGAGGGCGATGAGCCTGCCATCTTCCTCGATGAGGTCGATCCAATGGTTGATGACAGCGGCGTCATAGTCGGCCTGCATCGGAACGGGTTCGCGCCCCACGGCCGGGATCCATTTGGCATAGACTTTCCGCGTCAAGTCCCGGATGGCGGCGGCATCGACGGGGCCTGCCCTCCTCATCCGGCAAAGCCGCCGGATTTGAGGAAGGCGATTTCTTCCGGCGTGGAGGTGCGGCCCAGGATCGGATTGCGATGGGGAAAGCGGCCGAAGCGGACGATGATGTCCTTGTGGAGATTGGCCCAAGGGACCATTTCCAGAAGGCCCATGCTGGTGAACAACGCCACGGCGCGGTCCTGGCAGGCGAGGTCCTCGGCGTGCTCGAAGGGCATCACAAACCACATGGCGCGCGGGGCGGGCAGTTTTTGATGAAAGCCATGGGCGACTGAAGTTTTGGCGACGCGCAGGGCCCTGGCATCGCCTGCAAATGCGAGTGGCGTACCACGGTGGATGTTGCGCGAGACCTGGTCAAGCAGGATCACAAGGCCAAGCGCACCAACGGGCGTTGAGGCCCAGGAGTCGAAGGCACCGAGCCTTGCCTGTTTCAGGGCCTCGCCAAAGCGCATGGCGAGCGCGGCGTCGAACCCTGAGTCCTTGGTGAACCAGCGCTCCTCGCCAGCTTCTTCCCAGAAGCTCACGACTGTTTCAGGTGTCATAGTTTCAAATGGCTGATGATGAAGGCGGCAAGGGAAGCAACATCATCGCGATCAAAGATCGGAACGGGTGCATTGGCAATGGCGCCTGTTGCGGCGATGGCGATGACAGTCGGGTCATCGCCTGCAAGTTCGGGATGATCGTGAGCGAGATTGCGCACCTCGATCTTTTCATGGGCATCACGCTTGTAGCCCTCGACGATGACAAGGTCACAGGGCTTGAGGGCGGAGAGCACCTCTTCGAGAGTGGGTTCTTTTTCGCCGCGCAATTCGTGGATAATGGCGGTGCGCTCGCGCGAGATGACTGCGACTTCAGAGGCTCCGGCCTTGCGATGGCGGAAGCTGTCGCGGCCTTCATGATCGATGTCGAAGGAATGGTGGGCATGCTTGACGGTTGAGACACGATAGCCTTTGCCCGCGAGATGGCTCACCAGCTTTTCAACCAGCGTGGTCTTGCCGGCGTTCTTGAAGCCTGCAACGCCGATGACCTTCATGCATCGGCCCGGGCAATGTCGAGGGCGCGCTTCAGGTCTTCCGGCGTGTTGATGTTGAAGAAGGGATCGTGGGGATGATCGCTCCACACCACGCGTTCGGCCTCGGCGGCTGAAGCAAAGTCCTGCACGCGGCGAAGGCCTTCATCCGTCATGCGGCGTTCCAGGGCGGGAAGAAGCGCCACGGTCCAGATGCCCGTGAGGTAGTGGGGCTGGCCATGGGTCATGGCGATGGCCGCGCCCTTATGTGATCCGGCTTCAGCCAGCCGCTGCACCAGATCGAGCGGCAGGAAGGGCGTGTCTGAGGGAACGGTGACAACGGCCTTGAAGCCATTGGCACGGGCATGGCGCAATGCGGCGTGAATGCCTGCAAGAGGCGTTCCGAAGCCTTGCAACGCATCGGGGACTATTGGGTAACCCAGCGTTGTGAAGCGGCCTGGATCGCCATTGGCGTTGATGATGAGGCCGTCGACCTGGAAGCCCAGGCGCGAGGCCACGCGCTCGATCAGGGGCACGCCGTCAATATCGATGAGCGCCTTCTCCTGCCCCATGCGCGAAGAGGTGCCCCCCGCGATTATGGCGCCGAGAATTTTCATGGGACGGCGGGAGCGTGGGGATAGACGCGGTTGGGCGGCAGCCAGACGGTGACGGCATCACCCGTCTTCACTTCGCCCTCGCGCTCCACCCAGGCGGTGAGGCCGCGGCGGTTGGTGGCGGACTTCACCAGATTGAACCGCACTTCCGGATGGTGGCGGCCCACCACTTCGGCGATCTGGCTGCAGGGCAGATTTTCCATGTCGTTCACCAGCACGGCGCCGGAGGGAAACTGGAAGCGGGTGGACGGCAGGAGTAGCGTCAAGTCGGGAATGCCCGTCAGCACCATGTTAGCACCGAACCAGGAAGGGTCGATCTTCGGAATGCCGAGGTCATTGGCCGTTGCCGCGAGTTCTTCTTCCGAAAGGATGGTGATCTGGCGGACATTACGGATTTCAGTGTCGCGCTTGTAGAGCTGGAGGGTGCGGCTGTCGGAGGCGCGGGTGAGGCCCGTGTGGCAATCACCTTCCGGGCCGGAAAGCCTGAGCATGATGCTGCCGGTGGGCGATTTCTCGAAGCCTGTCTCGCGGGAAGGGCGCAGGAGAAGGCTTTCGACTTTTCCGGCGAAGGGCAGTTTGCTCAAGAGCGGCATGGAAACCTCTTTTCCTTCCCCCTATAGGTCTTGGCCATGAACGGCAACCACCCGGAGAGCGAGCTTGATGTAACAGGGTTACTGTGTCCTTTGCCCGTTTTGAAGGCGGGCAAGCGGCTCAAGGCCATGGCGCCGGGCGAGGTGCTGGTGGTGAAAGCAAGTGATGCCATGTCCAAAATCGACATGCCGCATTTCTGCAACGAGCAGGGGCATGAGCTGCTTTCGATAGAAGAAAAGGACGGCGTTTACATGTTCAGGATCAGGCGCAAATGAGTTTTGACTTCGGAGCTTTCAACAATTGGGGAGCACTCAGGAAGGTTGCGGTGAGAAGGCCCGCTGACAGTTTTGTTTCCGACGCCAAGCTCGATGCCGAGTGGAAAGACCTCAACTATCATTCGCGGCCT
>JBIOWL010000280.1:0-7303 GCA_044868645.1 Aestuariivirga sp. | reverse complement strand
GCCGTGGCGGCAGCCGAAATCGGCTCAAGCGTGGTGGTGAAGGCCATCCGCAAGGGCAAGGAAATGTCCTTCACCGTGACCATTGGCAGGCTCGAGGATGGCGAAAAGATCGCCATGGCGGGTGATGCCAAGAAGCCGGGCGATGTTCCAGCAGTCGTCACCATTCTCGGCATGACCTTGAGTTCGATCACGCCGGAGCTTCGCGATAAATACAAAATCGACGAGAAGGTGAAGGGCGCGATCATCACCGAAGTGGCGCAGGATGGTGCGGCCGCCGAGAAGGGGCTTGAACCGGGCGATGTGGTGCTGGAAGCGGGTGGCAAGCCTGTGGAAGGGGCCTCTGACGTTTCCGCTGCAATGGAAGCCGCTGAGAAGGCTGGCAAGTCCTCTGTGCTGATCCTCGCCGCAAAGGCCGGCAAGGCGGGCGAGACCCGCTTCATCGCGCTCAAGATCAAGAAGTAGCGCGCCCGCGCTGCATGCGCCTCATGTGGATTGTGCAATGCAGCATTATTGTGCAATGCACAAAATCATGCTATGCGCCCCTCAAGTTCAGAGGAAATGCACCATGACAGCGAAAGTCATTAGCGCGCCGGTGACGGAAGACGCGATCCGCGCCCGCGCCTATCAGATCTGGGAAGAAGAGGGCCGCCCCGAAGGTCAGCACGAGCTTCACTGGCAGCGCGCCTTGGAGTGGTTTGCCAGCCAAACCGTCGTACCTGCAAAGGCTGCTCCCCGCGCCAAGGCCAGCAAGGCCCCAAAGGCCAAACCCGCCCCGAAGAAGAAGTAAATCCGTTCAGCACTTCTGAGTTGGATGCCCCGGCTGCCTCAGGGTTTTCATTTGCGCGAGGGCCCGCCCTGTTTCAGCGCTTCGGCGATGAATGGTTCCTTCTGAACCTCCTTGCGGAACACAACGTCATAGGCCTCGTCTTCGGCTATGCAGCCGCGTTTGATCCTTGTGAAGAGCTTCTCTCGCGCCGCATCGAGTTTATCGCAACTCCCGGCAGTAAGTGTCAGCGCTTCCGCATCATAATCCTTGAAGCACCGGCGCCAGATGGTGCGGTGGCCTTCCTCGTGGACATGCAGATAGGCAACGAAATTCTTCCACTTGGCGAGCGTTGCCTTTGGCAGCGAAGCGGACTTCACGTGTTGCGGCAAGTGGAAGACGTAAGCTGCTGATGTTGCAAAGCTTGTGTAATGGCAGCCATTCTCGCTTTCAGCCATTTTCTTGTCCGTTTTGGTGGCGATCAGGGTGAAGGCGAAGGTGGAGTTTCGCGCGATCTTTGGCGATGACTGCTTGATGTTGGCATAGACGGCCGCCGCATTGCTGCCCGTCACCGGATAATAGGCGACGGAGGATTTTTCCTTCGCCATCGCGCCCTGGGCGCCCTGGGCGCCCTGGGCAAGCGTGGCCGCAATGGCAAAGCCAAGGGCAATTCGATTCATGACATTGCGAATTGCGGAGAGGCAGGGCAATTGTCAATCGGCAAGTATCGGAAATCCCCGCAATTAGCTGGCCCTTCCACTTTTCAAAAGCCTCTCCTATCTATGTGGGTCAGTTCCAACTGATTCACATCCTTCCGCCAACCGGGCGGAAGTCTCAATCCGGAGAACCTATGCCGACCTTTAATTCCACCGCGCCTACATCCGCCTTTTGGCCTTCTGTTATTCAGCAGGAAGCCCGCGGTGAGCGTGTCTATGACCTTCCTTCGCGCCTTCTGCGCGACCGCATCATCTTCGTCACCGGTCAGGTGGAAGACACCATGGCCTCATCCATCTGCATGCAGCTTCTCTTCCTCGAGGCGGAGAACCCCAAGAAGGAAATCTCCATGTACATCAACTCGCCGGGTGGCGTGGTGACATCGGGGCTTTCGATCTATGACACCATGCAGTTCATCCGCTGCCCGGTTTCAACAATCATCATGGGACAGGCGGCCTCCATGGGCTCGCTGCTCGCCGTCGGCGGCTCCAAGGACATGCGCTATGCGCTTCCCAACGCCACCATCATGGTGCACCAGCCCTCCGGTGGCTTCCAGGGTCAGGTGACCGATATCATGATCCACGCAAGGAACGTCGAGCGCATCAAAAAGCGCCTCAACGAGATCTATGTGAGGCACACCGGCCGCACCATCAAGGAGGTCGAGGACGCGCTCGAACGTGACAATTTCATGACCGCCGAAGAAGCGCTTAAATTCGGCCACATTGACAAGATCATCGAGCATCGCCCGATGCCTGAAGAAGGTAAATAAAGGCACGCAATAACAATGGCTTATGACGGTAGATGGCGTGCTTACCACACCCGCAAGGAAAGTTTAACGCAAACGGGCGCAAGCTGGATTTGAGTCGCAAGGCCTTGCTATAAGTTATTGGAGGCACATGCGGTTCTTGCGTGTGTGCCGGAAGTTGCGTGATGTAAAACGTTGCGTACGAATATGGGCGCCCGGTCCGGCGCCCCAATGAGGAAGAACACATGAGCAAGTCATCGTCCGGCGAGAGCAAGAACACCCTCTACTGTTCCTTCTGTGGCAAGAGCCAGCATGAAGTGAGGAAGCTCATCGCGGGACCGACGGTTTTCATCTGCGATGAATGCGTTGAACTCTGCACGGATATCATCCGTGAAGAGAACAAGTCCGCGTTGGTGAAGTCAAAGGACGGCGTGCCGACGCCGCAGGATATCCGCAAGGTGCTCGATGACTATGTCATCGGCCAGGATCATGCCAAGCGCGTGCTCGCCGTCGCCGTGCACAATCACTACAAGCGGCTCAACCACGGCCAGAAGGGCAATGACGTCGAACTGGCGAAGTCCAACATCATGCTGGTTGGCCCCACGGGCTCCGGCAAGACGCTGCTGGCGCAAACCTTGGCCCGCATCCTCGATGTGCCCTTCACCATGGCCGATGCCACGACGCTCACCGAAGCAGGTTATGTGGGTGAAGATGTCGAGAACATCATCCTGAAGCTGCTGCAAGCCTCAGACTACAATGTGGAGCGGGCCCAGCGCGGCATCGTCTACATCGACGAGATCGACAAGATCAGCCGCAAGTCTGACAATCCTTCCATTACCCGTGACGTGTCGGGCGAAGGTGTGCAGCAGGCGCTTCTCAAGATCATGGAAGGAACAGTTGCATCCGTTCCCCCGCAGGGTGGCCGCAAGCACCCGCAGCAGGAATTCCTGCAGGTTGATACAACCAATATCCTCTTTATTGTGGGCGGCGCTTTTGCCGGCCTCGAGCGCATCATCAACCAGCGCGCCAAGGGCACCGGTATCGGCTTTGCCGCCACGGTGCGCGCGCCCGATGACCGCCGCACCGGTGCAGTGCTCCGCGAATTGGAGCCGGAAGATTTGCTGCGCTTCGGCTTGATCCCGGAATTCGTCGGCCGTTTGCCCGTTGTCGCGACGCTGGAAGATCTCGACGAGGCTGCGCTCGTACAAATTCTGACCGAACCCAAGAATGCGCTGGTGAAGCAGTATCAGCGGCTCTTTGAAATGGAGGGCGTCAAGCTCACCATTCCGGAAGAGGCGCTGAAGTCCGTCGCCCGCAAGGCGATCGAACGCAAGACGGGTGCGCGCGGCCTCCGCTCCATCATGGAGGGTATACTGCTTGATACCATGTATGACCTTCCCGGCATGGAGGGCGTCGAGGAGGTGGTGATCTCCAAGGAAGTGGTTGATGGCAGCGCCAAGCCGCTTCTCATTTACGCCGACCGCGCCAGCGAAGTGAATGTGAAGCAGGCCTCTGCCTCGGCCTGAGTGCGGCCCCTCGTCCCCTTGAACGGGGGACGTCTGATCGCCACATCCGGGCTTGAATGAAATGTGCAGGTTTCCTGCGGAAGGACAAGAAAATGGCAAAAAAGCCAGCATCTGTTGAAACTCAAGCGGGCCCGGAAGAAATTCTTCCCGTTCTTCCCTTGCGCGACATCGTGGTTTTCCCCCACATGATCGTGCCGCTTTTTGTAGGCCGCGCAAAATCCATCCGCGCCCTTGAAGAGGTGATGCAGGAGGAGAAGCGCATCCTGCTCGTCGCCCAGAAGAACGCCGGAGACGACGAACCATCGCGCGAAACGATCTATGACGTGGGCACTGTCGCCCAGGTCATGCAGCTTCTGAAATTGCCGGATGGCACCGTCAAGGTGCTTGTCGAGGGCCTTGAGCGCGCCCGCGTTGCCGAATTCACCGACAGAGGCGAATTCTATGAAGCCCGCGTTGCCCTGATGCCGCTGCCAAAAACCTATTCGAAGGATACGGAAGCGCTGGCACGCTCGACCGCGGCGCAGTTCGAAAGCTACGTGAAGCTCAATAAGAAGGTGCCGCAGGAAGTGCTGGCCAATCTTAGCGCCATTTCCGACTATGCCAAGCTTGCCGACACCATCGCGGCGCATCTCGTCTTGAAGATTGCCGACAAGCAGGCACTGCTCGAACTCCCGACAGTCGAGGAACGGCTGGAGAAGGCCTATTCGCTGATGGAAGGCGAGATTTCGGTACTGCAGGTCGAGAAAAGGATCCGCAGCCGCGTCAAGCGCCAGATGGAGAAGACCCAGCGCGAATACTATCTGAATGAGCAGATGAAGGCCATTCAGAAAGAGCTCGGTGACGGCGAAGAGGCCAAGGACGAGCTTGCCGAACTCGACAAGTGCATCAAGGACACCAAACTCTCGAAGGAAGCGCGCGAGCGTGCTGACGCGGAGCTGAAGAAGCTCCGTCAGATGAGCCCCATGTCGGCGGAAGCAACGGTCGTGCGGAACTACCTCGACTGGCTGCTGTCGATCCCCTGGAACAACAAGTCCAAGGTCAAGGCCGATCTCGAATTCGCCCAGAACGTTCTCGATGCCGATCACTTCGGCCTCGAGAAGGTGAAGGAGCGCATTGTTGAATATCTCGCCGTGCAGGCGAGAACCGCAAAGCTGCGCGGCCCCATCCTCTGCCTCGTCGGCCCTCCCGGCGTCGGCAAGACCTCGCTTGGCAAGTCCATCGCCAAGGCGACGGGCCGCGAATTCGTGCGCATGTCACTGGGCGGCGTTAGGGACGAAGCTGAAATCCGCGGCCACCGCCGCACCTATATCGGCTCCATGCCCGGCAAGGTCATCCAGTCGATGAAGAAGGCGAAGAAATCCAATCCGCTCTTCCTGTTCGACGAGATCGACAAGATGGGAATGGATTTCCGCGGCGATCCGTCAGCGGCATTGCTCGAGGTGCTTGATCCCGAACAGAACGCCACTTTCATGGATCACTATCTCGAGGTCGAATATGACCTCTCGAATGTGATGTTCGTGACAACTTCGAACACGCTTAACATTCCACCGGCGCTGCTCGACCGCATGGAGATCATCCGCATCGCCGGTTACACGGAAGATGAGAAGGCCGAGATCGCCAAGCGCCACCTTCTGCCGAAGTCCATGGAGCACCATGGCCTCGACAAGAAGGAGTTCGAGATGACCGACGAAGCTATTCGCGAGATCATCTGCCGTTACACGCGGGAAGCCGGCGTGCGTTCGCTTGAGCGCGAGATCAACACGCTGGCCCGGAAGGCCGTCAAGGACCTGATGGTCAGCAAGAAGAAGAAGGTCAAGGTGACGCCGGAGATCGTCAACGAATATCTCGGCGTGCAGAAGTTCCGCTATGGCGAAGCCGAGCATGAGGACCAGGTGGGCGTTGTCACTGGCCTTGCCTGGACCGAAGTCGGCGGTGAGCTTCTCACCATCGAAGCACTGATGATGGCGGGCAAAGGCAAAATGACCGTAACCGGCAACTTGCGCGACGTGATGAAGGAGTCGATTTCGGCGGCTTCATCCTATGTGAGAAGCCGTGCACCGCAGATCGGCGTCAAGCCGCCCATGTTTGACCGCAAGGACATCCACGTGCATGTGCCGGAAGGCGCAACGCCCAAGGATGGCCCATCGGCCGGCATCGCCATGGCGACCGCCATCGTCTCCGTCCTCACCGGCATTCCGGTGAAGAGGGATGTGGCCATGACCGGCGAGGTGACGCTGCGCGGCCGGGTGCTGCCCATCGGCGGCCTCAAGGAAAAGCTCCTTGCGGCGCTGCGCGGCGGCATCAAGAAGGTGCTGATCCCGGAAGAGAACGTGAAGGATCTCGCTGAGATTCCGGACAATGTGAAGTCCGGCCTTGAGCTTGTGCCTGTTTCCCATGTGGATGACGTGCTGAAGCACGCACTTGTGCGCCAGCCCACGGCCATCGAATGGGATGAGCTTGCCGAGGAAGCCGCCGCTGCCGCCAGAGCCAAGACCGGCGAAGCGGGCGAAGGCGCGGTGCACTAAGACTCCTGCCCCCGGATCAAGTCCGGGGGCACCCTCTCCAGAGGAGAGGGGTGATTTTCCAGCTCCACGACTCACCCCTCTCCTTTGGAGAGGGGGAACCATTGCGCAGCAATGGTGGGTGAGGTTTCCCTATGCTGGTGCGATGAAGGGTTGCGAAATCTTTTCGAACACGGGCAGGGCTTCCATCCGCGCCGCATGGGCGGAGAGAGCAGGGTATTTTGCCGGAACCGCGATGGTGGGGTGCGTCTCTGACAAATGCCGCCACATTGCGGTGACGGCGATGTCGGCCTGCGAAAGCGTCTCACCAACCCAGTATTTGCTGCCGGATACGGCGCGCTCCTTGTCGAGCGCGCGCAAGGCTCCTTCCGCCTGCCGCGTGATCCGCGCGGTGTATGAGGCCGAGGGTGCATCATGCAGGCGCTGTTCGTAGAAGAGCCGCACCGCCATGTCTGAAATGCCACTAGCAACGCTTACAGTCTTGAGCATGCGGTAGCGCGCCGGATTGGCCTGGGGCAGCAGGCGCTTCCCAGCAGGTACCAGGCTGTCGAGATAATCGATGATGCTTGAAGTCTCGATCAGCACATCGCCATTGTCTAGGATCAGCGTAGGCACACGGATGAGCGGGTTCACCTCGGCAAGCCTGTCCGCATCGCCCATGATCGACCAGGGCCGATGCTCAAATGCAATGCCGTAAAGTTCTAACGTGATGCCGACACGCCGCGTGAAGGGCGAGTCGAATTGTCCGATGAGGATCATAGGTCACCGCCCCTGCGTGAACGCCACTTTCACCGCGAAGAAGGCAAAGACGCCGGCGAAGGAGAAATCAATGCCGCGCAGAACCTTGGGCCGCGCCTTGAGCCACGTCACCAATCTCTCCGCGCCCAGGATCATGATGAAAGCCAGCGGCAGGTTGATCACCACAAAGTAGAGGCCAAGGAAGAGGAGCTTTCCCGTTACATTCGGATCATGGGCCGAGACGAACTGCGGCAAGAAGGTGATGAAGAACAAGACCACCTTCGGATTGGTGAGA
>JBIOWL010000279.1:0-6186 GCA_044868645.1 Aestuariivirga sp. | reverse complement strand
TGCGCTGCGGCTTCCGGAAGCATAGCTGTTGTGACCGCGAAGTCTTGCAGCCCTTCCTTGCCGGCTTGCTGGCCCAATTTGGCGAGAAGGTCGCCGTCCTTCCTAGAAATCGAGGTTGGCATAGTGAGTAGAGGGCTGAACACCCGGCACCGTATCGCCCAGCAGCACGCGGAAGCCGGGCCTTGACTTGATGCGCTGATACCAGGCCTGCGCCACCGGATGCTCCGCCCACGGAATATCGCCGAGATAGTCGATGGCCGAGACATGGGCCGCAGCGGCAAGATCTGCAAGTGAAAGCTCGCTCCCTGCCAGCCATGAGCGCTCTTCGCTAAGAGCGGCGATGTAGTCGAGATGCGGCTTCAGCATCTGGAGTCCGGCTCGCATGCGCGCCATGTTTGGTGACGATGTGCCCGATGACCCCGCGATGAAACGCCGGATCACTTTTTCCGTAAGCACAGGTTCCGTCACCTCCGCATAGAATTTTACATCGAACCAGCCGACAAGCCTTCTCACCTCGGCGCGCTGAATGGCATTTCCCGGAATGAGCGGGCGCGACTTTCCAACCGTCTCTTCAAGATATTCCGAGATGGCCTCAGGCCCGCAGATGGCAACGCCGCTGTCTTCGATATAGATGGGCGTCAGCCCCGCCGGGTTGATCTCCCTCACCTGTGGCGAAGGGGCCCAGGGCCGCTCGTCCTGCAGTTTGGCCGCCACCCCATATTCCGCAAGGGCAAGCCTCAGCCTGCGGCCATGGGGATCGAGCGTGAAATGGAGGAGCTTTGGCATTTTGACGATGCGCCGCGTGTTAACTTTGGTTGGCCCCATTGCGGCCCAATAGTGCCGCCGATAAGACCCCTCCCGCCTTAGCAGTTGGCGATTCGTGTGACAAATCCAGCAGGAGCAGCATGATCCTTCTCCAGATAATCGTTCTGGCCGTGATCCAGGGAGTGACCGAGTTCCTCCCCATTTCCTCATCCGGCCATCTGCTTCTTGTTCCTGTCGTCACCGGCTGGCCTGACCAGGGCGTGCTCACCGATGTCATGGCACACTTGGGTTCCTTCTTTGCTGTTGTGGTCTATTTCTGGCGCGACTGTGTGATGCTCATGAAGGGTGCGCTTGATCTCTTCCGCGGCCGCATGACGCCATGGGGCAAGCTTGCCCTCTGGATCGTGTTTGCCACCATTCCGGCCATCATCTTCGGCATCTTCCTCGACAAGATCGGCTTCATGGAAGTGGTGCGCACCAAGCCGCAGGTCGTGGCCTGGAACGCCATCATTTTCGGCACCCTTCTTTATCTCTGCGACCGCTTTGGCATGACGCGCAATCTCATGGTCAACATGAACCTGCCGCAGGCCCTGATCATTGGCGTTGCCCAGGCCCTTGCCATCATCCCGGGAACAAGCCGCTCCGGCATCACCATGACGGCGGCCCGCGTTCTCGGTTTCGAACGCGCTGAAGCTGCGCGTTTTGCCTTCTTGCTCGGCATTCCGGCGATTGCAGGGGCGGCTGCGCTGAAAGTGGGTGATGCAGTGGCGGAAGGAACGCCGATCACCTGGCCGATGACCTTGACCGCCATCCTGACATTCTTCGTGGCCCTGGGAACGATCGCATTCC
Source organism: Aestuariivirga sp. (assembly GCA_044868645.1). Lineage (GTDB taxonomy): Bacteria > Pseudomonadota > Alphaproteobacteria > Rhizobiales > Aestuariivirgaceae > Aestuariivirga. The sequence continues at coordinate 4,572 of JBIOWL010000279.1, read as the reverse complement.
TTATGCGTATCATCCGCCATGTCAGCTTCCTGCCCTTCGCCGTCTATCGCGTGGCGCTGGGCGTGCTGCTACTCGCCTTGCTTTATTTGGGGGTGCCGCTCGGCGCGGTGAACTGACCCTCTTTGCGAAAACGGAAGAGATAGGTTGGCACGATTGATTCAAAACTGCGTGGACTGATGCCAAGCCCGCGCAGGTCGCGGCCCTCGGCAACGGCTGCGGCGCTTACCACATTGTCGGTCTTGAGAAGTTCAACCTGGTCCGCGGTGATGGGCGGTTTGGGCAAAAGGCCCGCAATGGAACCGAGGATATGCGCAACACCCCAAGGGATGGGAAGCAGCAGGCGGCGGCGCTGCACCGTATCAAGGGTGAACTGCATAAGCTCGCGCATGCTGGCGATCACAGGACCGCCCAGCTCATAGATTTTGCCCGTTGCCTCGCCCCGGTCAATGAGCGTGGCCATGGCTTCCGCCACATCACCCACGAAGACGGGCTGTATTCTGGTGGTACCGCCGCCAAAAAGCGGCAGTACCGGCGAAAAGCGCGTCATCGACGCGGCCTTGTTGAAGAAGCGGTCATCTGGCCCGAAAATCACCGATGGACGGATGGCAATGGCGCCGGGGAAAGACCGCGCCACCGCCTGTTCGCTAAGGCCCTTTGCCTTGGCCTGTGCACTTGTGCCTTCCGGGTCGGCCCCATTGCCCGACACTGTGATCAGCAACTGTGCTCCGGCTGCTCGCGCCGCCTTGGCAACCGCCTCGGCGCCAAAGACCAGTACCGCATCGAAACTCTGCGCCCCGCGCGAAACATCCGTGCCTGTGGCATTCACCACCGCATAGGCGCCGTCACAGGCTGCAGCCAGCGAAGCGGGAAACCGTACATTGGCCTGCATCAGCGCGATCTGCCCGGGCGTGCCCAGTGGCAACACATGTCCGGCAAGATCGGGCCTTCTGCAGGCAACCCGGATGCGGTAGCCGCGCTTGGCGAGGCTGCGCACCAGATTGCGCCCGACAAAGCCGCCGCCGCCAATGATGGTGACAAGTTTTTCTGAAGGTGCCAGGGTCAAGCGAATGTCCTCAAAATGGCGGCCGGGCCGCGAAAGTGAGGGCCTTTTAGCGGCATTGCTGGTGCTTGCAAAGCCATGGCTGCTTTGGTTGACAATCAACGCCACCGCCCGTTAAGAGCTCAGCCGTGAAGCCCAGATGGCGGAATTGGTAGACGCACTAGTTTCAGGTACTAGCGCTGAAAGGCGTGGAGGTTCGAGTCCTCTTCTGGGCACCACGCTTCGCCCGCCGGGCTACGCGTGGCGCAGCCGGCAGGAATTGTGGGCGAAGCGTGTCCGGCGTAGCTTGGCAAGCAAAGCCGGACTGGCGAGATAACAGCTACGGCATACTGGCGGTGCGCCAGTTTGTTTCGCGCATGATTCAAGTGCGCCAGTGCCTGCTCACGATGCTGCAGCCTTGAGTCTGCCCTACCCGTCGAGTATGCCAAACAAAGCAAATGAGGATTCTTGCGGCATGTCCGTGAAACTCTACAGGGGCGATCTCCCCGCAAACTTTGAACCGGGCAAGTCCGTGGCGATCGATACCGAGACCATGGGATTGAACCCGCGCCGCGACCGGCTTTGCGTGGTGCAGCTCTCGACGGGCGACGGCAATGCTCACGTCATCCAGCTTGAAGGCAAGGCGCCGCAAGCACCCAATCTCAAGGCCCTGCTCGAGAACCCGGCAGTCTTGAAGATTTTCCATTTCGCGCGTTTTGATGTGGCGGTTCTGCGCCATTCCCTCGGCGCTGAAACAACGCCGCTCTACTGCACCAAGATCGCCTCCAAGATTGCCCGCACCTACACCGACCGCCATGGCCTGAAGGACATTCTGAAGGAACTCCTGGGCATCGAAGCCAACAAGCAGCAACAGAGTTCCGATTGGGGCGCGCACATTCTCTCCGATGCGCAAAAACAATATGCCGCCCAGGACGTGATCTATCTCCATGAACTGAAGGCTCGCCTCGACCAGATTCTGGAGCGCGAAGGCCGCATGGATCTGGCCCGCGCCTGCTTTGCCTTTCTGCCGGCCCGCGTCAGTCTCGATCTTGGCGGCTGGGGTGAGGAAGATGTCTTCGCCCACTGAGAGCCCTGTACCCGCAAGGACCGCAGATACAAAAAGACGCATCCGCCGGACATCCGGTGTGACACGTTATGCCGGCTTCGCCGCTGCAGCGCTGGCAGTGGGGCTGGCCGCTGCATTCCTGGTCCAGACCGGTGCGTTCAATATTCGTGAAGCGAAGAAATCCGATCCCCCCGCAGTTGTTGAATATCCCGAGCAGATCAGCGGCAACAACGCCACCATTACCGGGCACGACAAGAACCAGAAGCCCTTTGCCATCAAGGCTGCCAAGGGCCAGCAGGACAAGGCCATCAAGACGCTTGTCCATTTGCAGGACGTGGTGGGCAATTTCGAGCGCGAATCGGGAAGCCCGATGGACGTATCAGCCAATTCTGGCCGCTATGACACCGCCACAAAGAAGTTTGAGCTTCAGGGCAATGTTGTCCTCTCCGAGGGTACGAGGATGAAGGCGCTGATGGAAGTTGCCGAGATCAATACCGTGGACCAGTCGCTGAAATCATCAGGACCGGTCACTGTCGACATGAAGGGCGCGACAATCAAGGCGGGCAGCCTGTCGGTGAGCGAGAACGGAACCCGCGTCCTGTTCAGGGGTGGTGTCAAGGCGCGCTTTGTGACAAATACGGCCCCAGCAGGAGGCGGTGGATGAAAATCAGTTTGGCAAGCGCGGCGGCCGTCATGGCCTTGATTGTGGCGGCTTCGGCACTGGCCCAGGAACAGAGTGCGGGTACGGTCGAAATTGAATCGAACGAGATGGAAATCCTTGAGACCAACAAGACGGCGATGTTCCGGGGCGATGTTGTGGCCAAGCGTCCCAAAGACACGATCCGCTGTGAGGAAATGCTGGTGACCTACAAGGACGTCCAGCAGCAGGATGGCTCCACCTCGACCGAAGTCGAGAAGATTGATTGCACCGGTGCTGTCAAAATCAAAACCGAAACCCAGGACATTACCGGCAACAAGGCCTTGTTCCTGCTGCTCAAGGACGAGCTGACTGTAACCGGTAACGTCACCGTCGTTCAGGACAAGACGGTTCTCAAGGGACCCCAGCTTTTTGTGGACCTGAAGACCAAGCGCACCCGCATGGCGGGTGGCCGCGTCAAGGGCCGGTTCACACCACGATGAGCCTCATATCGCTGGACTTCTTTCGTCCCTCTTCATGCAAATTTAAGAGTATTGGTTCGTAATCCCATGGCGCAAGCGCCGCGACATCCGGCCCGGCCCCTGACCAAGCAGCTCCGTCCAACCGGCGTGAGCCAGCGGCGGCCAGGGATCCCCGCTGGAGGACTTGAGGCCCACATGCTCGCCAAGAGCTACAGGCGAAGGCCGGTGGTCCGCAATGTCTCTGTCTCGGTGCAGCGTGGTGAGGCTGTAGGGCTTTTGGGCCCCAACGGCGCCGGCAAGACGACCGTGTTCTACATGATCACGGGGCTTATTGCGGCGGACCGGGGGATCATCAGCCTGGACGGCGAGGACATCACCCACCTGCCCATGTACCAGAGGGCCAGGCTGGGACTGGGCTATTTGCCCCAGGAAAGTTCGGTCTTCCGCGGCCTCACGGTGGAACAAAATTTGCGGGCGGTTCTTGAACTGCATGAGCCGGACAAGGCCGCGCGCGAGCGTAAGTTGCGTGAGTTGTGTGATGAGTTTTCCATATCCCACCTCCGGCGTTCGCCGGCTGTTGCACTCTCTGGTGGAGAGCGTCGCCGCCTGGAAATCGCAAGGGCCCTTGCCGGAGAGCCCCAGTTCATGCTCCTCGACGAGCCTTTCGCCGGCATTGACCCAATTGCGGTCGGTGATATTCGCCAGCTGGTGCGACAGCTTACCGATCGGGGAATCGGGGTGCTTATTACGGATCACAACGTCCGAGAGACCCTCGGGCTCATCGACCGGGCGCTCATTCTCCATGAAGGCCAGGTCCTGACCGAAGGCTCCCCGCAAGAAATCGTTAACGATCCCAACGTCAGGCGCTACTATCTGGGCGAGGGTTTCACCTACTGAAAAGACCCATCTGATAGGGCGAAGCGATGGGACTATCGCAAAAACTTGTTCTGAAGCAGGGCCAATCCCTGGTGATGACGCCGCAACTGCAGCAAGCGATAAAGCTTTTGCAGATGTCCTCGGCTGAGCTACAGGAATTTGTTGAAGCCGAGATCGAGAAGAACCCGCTCCTCGAAAGGGAAGAATATGCACCAGCCAAGGCGGCAGCTTCCGATGAACGGCCAAGTGCCGTGGACAAGGCATTTGCCGCCGGTTCCTCCGGCGAGGAAACCGCAGGCTTTCTCCAGTCACAGCCGCCTGCAGGTTCCGCTGACGGGCAGTCGCTCTATCGTGATACGGCCTGGTCCTCATTGCGCAGCGCAGGGCACATTTCTCTCGACGGAGATGACCTCGATGTCACGGCCAATCTGGCGCGGGATGTGACCCTTGCCGAGCATCTGACCAACCAGCT
>JBIOWL010000278.1:0-2757 GCA_044868645.1 Aestuariivirga sp. | reverse complement strand
CGGCCAACAGCCGTGGGCCCGGCACAGGCGTGAAAGGCACCGATACCTGCAGCTTCGGATAATAATGCCCACCGGCGCGGTGGAGGGCTTCGGCAAAGCCATGGTCGAAGACATATTCTCCTTGCGAATGGCTCTTGAGATAGCAGGGGACAATGCCCGTGATCACGCCGTTCTCTTCCATCAGCAGATGGCTTGCAGACCAGCCGGTACGTGATGCCGCGCACCCCGACTCCTCCAGCGAGAGGAAGAAGGCGTGGGCAACCAGCGGATTGAAGGCAGCGCCGGGCGGATTGGCAAGATTGTCCCAGACTTCCGGATCAATCTGCGCCAGCTTTGCGATTGTGCGGAAACTGATCGCCATCAGGCGATGTAACCCTCAAACGTCACCTGATCGCAATAGCGCAGTGCCTGCGACTCTTCTTCTCTGCTGCGGATGGTCCAGGTGATGACCGGAAAACCTGCCGCACGGAATTGCTGCACGGGCGCAAATGGCAGATCGCGGAATTGGTAGGATAGGAAATGTGGCCGCGTGCGCGGAAGATGCGTGAAATGCCGGAGCGCAATGCGCTGCTCAACCGGGAGATCATTGTAGTAGGGATGAACGGTCCTGTCTGCAATGATGCCCCGTACAGCGCGGGGGCTGAGTTCGGCAACTGCGGCAACCATATCTGGATCAAAGGACATCAAAGCGTAAGGTCCTGGATAGGATTCGAGCACCTTCATCGCCTGGGCCGCCAGAGCGACATCGCCATTCCAGTGCGATTTCAATTCAATGGCGAGCGGCACCTTGCCATCAACCTGGTCCAGCAACTCGCCCAGAGTCTGCATGCGGTCGCCGCTGTCACGGATGGCAATCCGCTGAAGTTCCTTGGTGGTCCTTGCCTTCACGGGCCCGCTTTCGTCCGTGAGGCGGTCAAGAGTGTCATCGTGGAAGACAAGGGCTTCGCCATCCGCCGAAATCTGAAGATCGCATTCGATCGCATAGTTTCCCGCAACCGCAGCGGTGAATGCGCCCGCCGTGTTCTCGATGATGCCATGCAACTTGTCATGCAGCCCACGGTGGGCGATGGGCCTCACTACGAGCCAATCCAGACGCCGCATCTGCAGTGAGAAGCGCATCCCTCAGGCAACCTCGAAAATGGCCTCGATTTCAACCGGCGCATTGAGTGGCAAAGAACCCACGCCGACTGCAGAGCGCGCATGGCGTCCCGCTTCGCCAAAAACCTCGGCCATCAGGTCCGATGCGCCGTTTATGACGCCGGGCTGGCCGGTGAAACTGGCAGGGCAGGCAACGAAGCCCACTAGCTTTACTACCCGCCGCACATTGGAAAGGCCGACAGCACTATGTGCCACGGCAATGATGTTGATGGCGCATTGCCGGGCGCACAATTTCGCATCGTCTGCGCTGACGCCTTCTCCCGTCAGGCCCGTGTGGAGAAGCTTACCATCCTTGAAGGGCAACTGCCCGGAAACATAAAGCTGATTGCCGCTTTTTACCCAGGGCACATAATTGGCAACGGGCTTCGGAACCTCGGGCAGTACAATGCCAAGCTCCGCAAGTTTCTTTTCAGCTTCACTCATCTCGTCATCCTAGTTCAACTTGTCCGGCGGCGTTTCACCAGCAAAGAAGGCTTTTAAATTGGCCAGCGCCCTGAGGCCCATGTCGGTGCGCGTGCGCAAAGTGGCGCTGCCCAAGTGGGGCAGGAGAAATACATTCTCCAGCTCGCGGTAGCGCGGATCGATGTTCGGCTCGTTGTTGTAGACGTCAAGTCCTGCCGCCGCGAGATGGCCGCTTTTGAGGGCGGCAATCAAATCCTCATCATTGACGATACCGCCACGCGCCGTGTTCACGACAATTGCACCCTTCGGCAACAGCGCCAGCGTACGGGCGTTGACGATACCCCTTGTCTCCGGCGTCATCGGGCAGTTGAGTGAAAGAAAATCGCAATGGGGCAGCATCGCTTCAAGAGTCGCATGGTAGGTGGCGCCCAGGGCATCGGCCTCCGGTGATGGTTTCCTGTTGTGGTAGTGGATTTCCATATCAAAACCCTTGGCCCGCCGCGCCACGGCAGCACCGATCCGCCCCATGCCGAGAATGCCGAGGCGCTGGCGCGAAAAATCATGGGCCAGCGGTTTCACCATGGAAGGTGGCGGCCAGCGGTTCTCGCGCACCATTCGTTCGCCCCAATGGGCGCCGCGCGCCGCACCAAGCATCAGGAGGAGTGCGATGTCGGCGGTCGCATCGGTCAAGACGCCAGGAGTGTTGGTGACCACGATGCCCCGCGCCCTGGCGGCAGCAAGGTCCACATGCTCGTGGCCCGCTGAAACGGTTGCCAATATTTTCACGCTGGCGGGAAGCCTGTTGATCAGGGCCGCGTCAAACTTTTCCATGGAGGTAATCGCAAGTCCATCACGGCCTTCCGCCGCCGCGACGATGCCATCCGCTCCCAGTGCCTTGTCTTCCGGGTTCAGCTGGCAGGTGAATGTTTCGGAAAAAGCGCGCTCTGCCGCGTCGGTAAGTTTACGGGTTATAAGTATTCTGGGCACTTTTTCGCCATGCTTCATATTTATTTGACTGCAGTTTTCAGTTAGGGTTTTGACCATGAATCACGCCGTCTTGACCAGTCTCATTTGCGGAGTGGCGCTTGCCGCCACTTGCATGGCCCCCGCCCAGGCGGCAAGCCTTGTGCCGCACCGCGCCTTCTATACGCTGGAAGCCGCAAGGCTCGATGACTCGGCAGGGATTGCCCAGATCAG
>JBIOWL010000277.1:0-3379 GCA_044868645.1 Aestuariivirga sp. | reverse complement strand
TAGCGCTCCCCATCGCGCACCGCCCGCGTGCGCAGTGACCCCAGATCGGAGCCTGTATTGGGCTCCGTGAACACTGCTGTCGTCAGGATTTCGCCAGAGGCAATGCGCGGCAGCCATTTCTGTTTCTGCTCTTCCGTTCCGCCGCTGAGGATCAGTTCCGAAGCAATCTCCGCCCGCGTGCCGAGCGAGCCCACCGCGATCCAGCCCCGCGACAATTCCTCCGAGACAAGGCACATGGACTGTTTGGAGAGTGCGAGGCCACCAAACTCTTCCGGCAGCGTCAGCGCAAAGACACCAAGCTCCGCCAGTTCGGCAATAAGCTCCAGCGGCACATAAGCATTGTCGAGATGCCATTGATGCGCATGTGGCGCTACCTTCTCTGCCACGAAGCGGTTCATCGTGCGCCGCATTTCTTCCAGATCAGAAGAAAGCGTGGTTGTCTCGGCAATGAGCGCTCCTGATTGCGCCCGCAGCAGTTCCAGCGCACGCGCCCTGTTCGCCTTGCTGCTGCCTTCGCGCGTGAGGAGATTTTTGCGAAGCGCCGCGAGATCACCTTCCTCCAGCCCAAGCTCATGGGCACGCACGAACTCCTGTTGGTTCATGGGAATGCCGCCCAGCACTTGGTTGAGGTATTCCCCCGCAGCAATGGCAACGAGAAGAAGGTCGAGTTCCTTCGCCGCCCTCTCTGCCTCCAAAGCATCGAGGTAATGCTGCAAGGCGGAGAACACGTCACGGTATGTGGCAAGCCACGAAAACCCATGGGCCCGGTGCTGCTCATCGTCGATTGACGCGCCGGCAGCGAGCGCCTCGGCCAGTTGGTCCTGCGCCTTATTGGTCAATGCCGCCAATTCACTGGCCGCAAGCCGGAGATTGCCAGTGACGCTGGAAAAAGTGGCAGAGGGCATCTGGCAAGCCTATCCACCCTGTTTTTGCGGCGCAACATAGACCTGTGTCGCAGTGCCGCATTTGGGCCGGATTCCTGTGTTTTCTACGATGCGGCTTTGCCGGGTGGGGCCTAGATGCAGGCAGGGGAGTTGCCCATGGCCCTGCAAAATGGTTAAGGGATGGCGCGGTATAAAGTATCCATGACGGTGACCCGACATACGTGCCTTTCGCGCGCCTCTGCTCTTGCTGTGCTGGCGATGCTTGCGGCCGTGCCCGCAAATGCCGAAGTGGAAGTCTCGCTCGGCAAGTTCGAAAGCTGGGAGGCCTTCACCTATGACACGCCCGAATCCAAGGTGTGTTACGTTTTCGGCGCGCCCATCAAGACCCAGACCAGCCGCAAGGCCAAGCGTTCAGACATCTATTTCATGGTCACCCACTGGCCCGGCAAGAAGGTGAACGCCCAGCCCTCCACCATGATCGGCTACCAGTTCAAGGAGGGTGTCGACGTGACGCTCTCCGTGGGCGACGACAACTTCATTCTCTATCCCGTCGGCGAACTCGCCTGGACCGACAAGGTCGAGACCGAACGCGCTATCATCGCCGCCATGAAGGCCGGCAAGGCCATGATCGTGAAGGGCACCTCCCAGCGCGGCACGGAAACCACCGACACCTATTCGCTCAATGGCTTCACAGCGGCGCTCGGCGCCATCGACAGTGCGTGCCAGTAGCGCAATTGCCGCCTTCCTTGCGGCACTTTCCCTCCTCATCGGCGCTGGAATAGCAGCAGCCGAGCCGTCCTGCCGTGGCGTGCGCTTTGAAGGCCAGAACTATTCCACCTGCCGCTCCGGCGATAACGGTCTGAAGCTCGAGACCTTCAATCTCAGCAAGTCCGGCGAGCCCTACCGCTACTTCTTCGGTCTCGAGCGGGAACTGGAGGATGACGGCAAGGTCCTGCGCTTTGCCATGAATGCCGGCATGTATGGCGAGGATTTCCGTCCCATCGGCCTCTACATCGAAAACGGCAAGCAAATTAAAAAGCTGAACCGCCGTAATGGCGGCGGCAACTTCCATCTGAAGCCCAATGGCGTCTTCTACATCGCGGGCGGCAAGCCCGGCGTCATGGAAACCGAAGCCTTTGCCAAGTCAGGCCTCAAGCCGGAATTTGCCAGCCAGTCGGGCCCCATGCTGGTTCTCGATGGCAGGCTTCACCCCAAGTTTTCACCCGCCGGCACCTCGCGCAAGAGGAGAAACGGCGTGGGGATTGACGCCAAGGGCAATGCCGTGTTTGTGATCTCCGAAGGCCCCGTCACCTTCTATGAGTTCGCCAAGCTCTTCCGTGATGGCCTGGACTGCCGCAACGCCCTCTTCTTCGATGGCTCCATATCCTCGCTCTATGCCAGGGAGCTCGGCCGAAACGACAGCTTCATGCCGCTGGGGCCCATGGTCGGCGCCTTCGAAAGCAAGTAAAACCACAAGCCATGGCTACGCTTATTTCATTGCCCGATCATTTACCCGGGCGCTACATCCAGAACGACACGCGCCCCTCGCTTGTCGGGCTCTCGCGCGCGGAATTGATGGCGGCGCTGGGCCGGATCGGCGTTCCCGAAAAGCAGCGCCGCATGCGGGCCAACCAGCTCTGGCACTGGATCTATCACAAGGGCGTCACTGAGTTTTCGGCGATGACCAACATCGCCCGCGAACTTCGTGAAAAACTGGGCGAAGCCTATCAGATTTCCCGTCCCGAGGTGGTGACGGAGCAGAAGTCCAGCGATGGCACGCGGAAATGGCTCTTGCGTTTGGCACCGGATGAACGTGGCCAGCGTCATGAAATCGAATGCGTCTATATCCCCGAGGAAGACCGGGGCACGCTGTGCATTTCCTCGCAGGTGGGCTGCACCTTGACTTGCAGTTTCTGCCACACCGGCACCCAGAAGCTGGTGCGCAACCTGACGGCGGAAGAAATCGTCGGCCAGATCATGCTGGCCCGCGATGCAATCAAGGACTGGCCTGAAGATCTTGCCGCCAATCCGCAGCCACCGTCCTCCGGCCGCTACATCACCAATGTGGTGCTCATGGGCATGGGCGAACCGCTCTACAATTTTGACCATGTCAAGCAGGCCATGGAGATCGCCAGCGACGGCGACGGCATTTCCTTGTCGAAGCGCCGCATCACGCTTTCAACGTCTGGCGTCGTTCCGGAGATTGTCCGCGCCGGCGATGAGATCGGCACCATGCTGGCGATTTCGCTCCATGGCACTACCGATGAAATCAGGAACAAGCTCGTTCCCCTCAACAAGAAATATCCGCTTGCCGAATTGCTCGCCGCCTGCAGAGCCTATCCCGGCCTTTCCAATGCCCGCCGCATCACTTTTGAATATGTGATGCTGAAAGGCGTCAACGATACACCCGAAGATGCCAAGCGGTTGGTGAAGCTGCTCGCCGGAATCCCTGCCAAGATCAATCTCATTCCCTTCAATCCCTGGCCCGGCACGCA
>JBIOWL010000276.1:0-2715 GCA_044868645.1 Aestuariivirga sp. | reverse complement strand
GCCGCCGAAGTCAAGCAAGCGCGGGATTGAGTATTGCCCCGGAGGCAGTCATCTTGGTAGTTGTTACACGGGGGAAGGGATGAAGCCGGTCCTGCTTTTACTCTTGGTTGTGATTGTAGCACTTGGCGATTGCGGATCCGCACTGGCAGCCAAGAAGAAGAGCGCGCCTCCGTCACCCCCAAAGCAGATTTATGAAGCGCCGATGACGGTGGTCATCGTGCGGAACAGCGTTTCCCTTTGCGAGCCAAACTGTCCGGAATGGATTGCAGCGGAAGGCGAAATCACCGACGGCACGCCTGCGAAGTTCAGGGACGTGTTCAAACGCATGGGCAAGAAGCAATTGCCCATCATCATCCGTTCACCGGGCGGCTCGATCAATGCTGCCCTCGAAATCGGAAAGATGATCCGCAAGCGCAAGCTCGATGTGGCGGTGGGCTCCACCCAGTTTGAGGGCTGCGCACCAACCCGAAAAGACTGCAAACTGCCCAAGGAATTCAAAGGCATTTACCGGGGCACGGCGTTAAGCTTCTACGGTTTCTGCAACTCCGCCTGCCCACTTGTTCTTGCTGCTGGCAGGGAAAGGCTTGCCAGTGCGGAGACATCGGTAGGGGTGCACAAGCCCAAGATCATCTGGGACCAGGAACGCGTCTACTATCGCGAAACCTATCGCATGGTGAACGGCAAGAAGAAGGTTCTGAAGCGCACAGTCACCAGCCGCAAACGAGTCAAGAGTAAGGTTTCATACGAATTCGGGAAAAGCCTCAGGAAGAAACTCGCATCCTATTACAGCAGCATGGGTGTCGATCCGGCCATTATGGATGACAGCGAAAAAGCGGAGCACAAAACGGTCGAGATATTGCGGGGCGACAGGTTGGACGCACTCAAACTGCGCACATCTTCAAAGAGCGCTGGAACGTTCACCGACTGGAACATCTGCAGGCAGGAGCCCATGATGCAGAACTGCGTCAAAGGCGATGTTCCACCACAGCCTTCGAAACAGCCCGCTGCCTTGCAGGCGTCGCTGAACGTTCAAGGGATAAGGCCTGGCGATCCAGATATGACTTTTACATTAGTGCGTTACTTTGGACATAGCTGCGAACCTGCATGCCCAGAATGGATTGCTGCCAAGGGAGTGGTGAGGCCTCAGACACCCAAAGTGTTCGCCGCATTTCTCAAACAGTTTGGATCGCAGCAGCGAAACCTGGTCATCGAAAGTCCAGGCGGCGATTTGGATGCAACAATTGCATTCGGAAAACTCATCCGAGAGCATGGCCTGAGCGTTGCTGCAGCGGTGACAACGTATATGGGATGCCAACCTGCAGACAAGAAATGCAAACCCAAAGGTCCGAAGGGAGTCTATAAGGGCATGCTGCTTGCAGACTTTCGCGGGTGCTCGGGAGCCTGCGTGCTTGCGCTGGCGGCAGGAAAACAGCGGCTAGCATGGTCACTTCGCGCACCAGCACCTGCAGCATTTGCTTCTGCAACATCGAGTCAGCCAGCTGAGGTCATCATTCACAGTTACCTGGGCGAACTCGGCCTCAGTCCAAAACTCATACAGATGCTGCGTGAGGCTCCCATGGATTCACAGCGGCAGTTTGCTGAACATGAACTCGTTTCCAACGGTCTTGTGACTCTGCAGGCAAATTTAGATACTTTTGCCACCAAAGAAAGTTGTGGCACTGCCGATGGCAGCGCCAATTGTGTTACGCGTCCACTCCCTTCTCCAACAACCCAATGACCCCATCCATGATGCGGTTGAGGTCATAGTCCTTGGGCGTGTAAGTGGCGGCAACGCCAAGCTGCTTCAGCACATGGGCATCTTCTTCCGGGATGATGCCGCCCACCACGACGGGAATTGAGATGTTTCTGGCGCGCAGCCTTGCCATGACATCGCGCACCAGCGGCACATGGGAGCCGGAGAGGATGGAAAGGCCGAGGAGGGCAACTTCCTCTTCTTCAACCTTCGTGACAAGTTCTTCAGGTGTCAGGCGAATGCCTTCATAAATCACATGAAGACCGGTTTCGGCGGCGCGCGTTGCAATCTGCTCGGCACCGTTGGAATGGCCATCGAGACCAGGCTTGCCGATGAGGATTTTAGGAGTCGCACCAAGGCCTTGCGCCAGTTTCAGAACACGTGCGCGCAAAGTCTCAAGAGACTCCCCTGCGGCCTCATGTTGTTTAAGGCTAACACCTGTCGGTGCACGGTACTCACCGAAGACCTCGCGCAACGTCCCCGCCCATTCTCCGGTGGTGACGCCCGCCTTGGCGCAGGCAATTGAGGCTTCCATGATGTTGCGGCCTTCCCGCGCTGCTTCCTGCAGCTGCTTCAAGGTGTTGGTGACCGTTTTGCCGTCGCGCGCCTTGCGCCAGGCCTTGAGGCGTTCGACCTGCTCATATTCCACATTGTCCTTGACCGTGAGGATGGCGGCTTCACCGGAGACAAATGGTGATGGCTCACTTTCGGCGAAGCTGTTGACGCCGACAACTTTTACAGCGCCTTCTTCAATGGCATGAATGCGCGCGGTGTTGGAAACAACGAGCGCTTCCTTCATGTAGGCGATGGCGGCGGGCGATGCGGCACCGCCCAATGCTTCCACCTTGGCAAGCTCTGCCAGCGCATCGCGTTTCATCTCCGCCACCTTGGCGGCAATGACGGGCGAGCCATCGAAGATGTCTTCGTAGTCGAGAAGGTCCGTCTCCAGCGCCATGATCTGC
>JBIOWL010000275.1:0-2935 GCA_044868645.1 Aestuariivirga sp. | reverse complement strand
CATCTGTGTAGGTGCCGCCTGTATCAATGCCGATAATGTAGGATTTCGAAGCCATTGCGAAAGGGCATGGCAACAGCGCCTGCAAAGATCAAGCCCAGATGGCGGCAAGGTTCAACCCGCGTCGAGTTTCGTCATGTTGACGCGGATTTCCTCGATAGCGCCCACAACCCCTGCCCTGTCAGCCTTGAGCTTGATCAATTGCAGCTTGGCCTGGATGAGAGGTGGTTCGAACTCCGGGTTCTTGGCGCTGTCCAGCATCGCCGCCAGCTTTTCTGCCTTGGCGATAGCGGCCTCAAGGCTACGCTGCTGTTCCGCAAGCCCGGCAATCGCCCTTTCATGGGCGCGGCGCAACACCGCCACCTGCCAGAGGGCGCCGCCCTCCTCGCCAACGGCCCTGAGTTTTGCTTCCTTTGCCGCCTGCTCGTGGGCATAGCGGCCCGGTGCCAAAGCTCCAAGCCTCAGGGAAAAACTGATCTTGCTAGTAAATGCATCACTGGCCGTCTCAATCCCTTCCGTTGTCACGTCATCGTTCCAGCCGGCGGTGAGCGACACATCCATGGCATCGAGCGTACGCATGCGGCTACCGAGATCTTCAAGATCGCTTTCGGCGCGCAGAAGTTCCGCGCCATAGGCTTTGGCGTTGCCTGATACACCAAGGCTGTCCTCCAGCCTACGATCTGCCTGAGATTTTGCCGCACTGCCATCAGCCAGGATCTGATCGGCCAGCACTTGGATAGCGGTTGCCGTTTCCTGGTCTGCAAGGCCATCCTCCATGGATTTCTGCGCCTTGGCGCGAAGCCTCACGATTTCCTTGTGCTGAGCCTCGACGGCCTTTGCCTTCGCCCTGAAGCCCGCCGATGTTAGACCCTGCGGTGCAAAAAAGACAAGTTTCTGAAGACCATGCTCAGCAAGATATTTGCGGCAACGGGCCTCAGCCGATTGTTCGAGTGTACTGGCCTTGACGAAATCCGTGACACTGAGGCCCAGAGCAAGACTGGTAGAACCATCATCCTTGACACTGCCACGCAGCGATGGCGCACGCATGATCGTGGTCTGTGCCGCAGCATCTTCGCGCAGGTAATCGCACCATGCCGACACTTCGGGCTTCGCCGCTGCAGGCGCGATCATCACGCCGTCCTTTGAATCAGCTGTTATGGGTGCAGAGGTCGTCGCGGCGATCAAAGCCTTATCTTCATTGTAAGTGGAAAGGCGCAGGAGCGGGCTCTCGTCCAAAAGTGGCTGGCCGCCCACGCAGCCCGCGAGGATGGTAAGTGCCAAGAGCGCGCCCGCGCCATTTGCAGGTACTGTCCTAGAGCAAGAACGGCGCGCGGCTGCCATGGATGATCTCGCGGGTGGCGGCATAGGGTTTCATATTGCTGGCTTCCACAAAGAAGCCGCGGATGGGTTTGCCGAAAAACGGATGGACGGTGGTGATTTCTCCCGGCAGTGTTTGGCCGACCGTTCCGGCTTCGCTGCACCAGAAGATAGTGAATAAGCAGCTATAGAGCTTTGCACTTTCCAGAAAGCGCGTGTCATTGGTGTAGGGAACGAACACCACATCGACGCGGGCATGGATGGCGCGGCCCGCTGCGGATACTTCGACCATGTCGATCTGTTCCGTCAGCACCTTCAGGGTTCGCTCCAGCTGCTCTCGTGTAGTTTCGGCGGTGCTGATGCGCGACTGTGCCACAAGCTCGGCCGTGCGTGCCTCGACCGCCTGCTTGGTGAGAAGCAGCAGGTCAGGCGCGGTTGCCACGAGGCCCTCCACCGGCCCGCCATTCTTAAGTGCGTCACGAAGTGAAATGAGCAACGCAACCGATGCATCAAGGTCTTCGGACTTCGCGCGGGTCTCCTCGATCTCGGTCTCGATGCTTGCAAGGCGTTGGCTCGCTTCAAGAAGGCCGAGCGCACCTAAATTATAAGCCTTCATGCTGATGAGGCGCTTTCCGTAGAGCGCCTTCAGGTCATCCCCCATGCCGCCCTTCTGAAGCTGCTTGGCAAGATCATTCCGCACTTTGGAAAGGCGCTTGCCCGTCTTCTCCAGCAGGATCACTTGTTTCTGTCGCAGCTTGATCTCGCGTTCCACCGTTCCGATGGCGGTCTGCACTTGGGCCCGCGCTTCTTCCAAATCGCGCCCGGATGTATCCTTTTCCAGCGCAATCTCGGAAAGCCGCTGTTCCGTCTGGTTGAGCATCACCTTCATTTCAGTGAGGTCGCGCTCGGCCTTGTTGACCAGCTCGTGGCCGCGCGCCAGCGTCATCGGCGCCCCCCAGCTCGACGAGACGAGAAAATATCCGATCAGCACGCCGTAAAATGTGAAGGCAACAAACAACGCAAGGAGAAGTGCGAAGGCGGCGCGCTTATAGAGGCCCGAAACCAGCGACATGAAGCCGCCAGAGCTTTGCTTTGCAGCTGAAGAGTTCTGTTCAGGTGGTTGCGACTTGGACTCGTCGGCCCGTCCGCGAGCAGCGCGCCGTTCAAGCCCAAGTACCCGGAGCAATTGGCCTTCCCGTAACGGCGCCGAGAGAACGCGCGCAACGCCAGGAATGGCGAGATAGTGGCTCACTTCCGAAAACGGACTGATGATCACGAGCTTGACGGGATAACCGAGGCTGGTGATCAGTGGCAGAATGAGTTTGGTGGCAAGGCTGCGGTCGCGCTGATCGACGAGCACCATGTCGAAGGTTTTGGCACGGGCCTCCTGCAACGCTTCCTGTACATCACTATGATAAGCGATGTCGACGCGCCCCACATGCGGCGCCAGCAGCATGCACAATTCATTCGAAGATGGCCCCAGATAGAGGACGCGCATCACCTTTTGCGGTGACGCGCCACGGCCCGGCGATGAGCGAAGAGCATTCGTCACGCGGCAGCAACCTTGCGCTTCCTCGGCCCGCCGCGCGTTTCCCACGCGGTGGTGCCGAGGCTCGCCAAT
>JBIOWL010000274.1:0-2357 GCA_044868645.1 Aestuariivirga sp. | reverse complement strand
CGGCGGATGTGGGTAAAGGTGAAGCGATCTTTGCGCGGCATTGTGGTCGCTGCCATGTGCTGCGCCCCGGAAAGGGAGACCTTGCAGAACACAGCATGTGGAACATCATCGGCCGGGAGAGGGCTTCGGAAGCTGAGAGGACCTATTCCGAGGCCCTGAAGGCGTGGAAGGGGAAATGGACCCCTGAAGACCTCAACACTTTTCTTTTTGCCCCGATGGCGACGACGCCCGGTGTTTCGATGGCGTTCGAAGGCCTTCCGGAGGAGGCAGACCGCATCAATCTGATTGGATACTTGCGCACCTTGAGCGATAGGCCCCAACCTCAGCCCTGATCCCCCGCAGAAAAGCGGTGAATTGCTGAAAATCCCGGTATCCCAGGGGCTTCCATTGTAATATGCCCGTCATGAGATTGTCATAATTGGAGGCGGGCCCAGTGTTCCACTTCATCAAATCCATCATGCCCAGGGAAGAGAAATTCTTCGATCTCTTCGAGGCCCATGCCGCAAAGGCCGTTGAGGCGGCAGGCTCGCTCCGCGCCATTCTCGATGGCGGCAAGGCGCTTGCCGACAATTGCGCCAAACTCTCCCGTCAGGAGGAAGAGGCGGATCATTTCTCTTACGAGGTGATGCAAGCCATCCGCCGCGCCTTCATCACACCTTTCGACCGTTCGGACATCAAGGCGCTCTCATCGGCGCTTGATGATGCAGTCGACCAGATGAACAAGACTGGAAAGGTCGTCATGCTCTATGACGTCAAGAGCTTCGAACCCAATATGCGGGCCATGGCCGATCGCGTCATCATGCTGGCCAAGCTTACGGCGGAGGCCCTGCCGCTCCTGCGCAACATCGGAAAGAATGGCGGCAAGCTGCACACGCTCACCGGCGAGATCATCAAGATCGAGGAACAGTCGGACCAGGTGAACGATGAGGGGCTTCGCGCCCTCTATAAGGGCAAAGCAAAGAAGGACCCGCTCGCCTTTATCGTGGGCTCAGAACTTTACGATCACCTCGAAAAGGTCTGCGACCGTTTCGAGGATGTGGCTCATGTGATGAGCGACATCGTGATCGAGCACGCCTGAGCCCATGCCCATGGATGGTGGCGCCGTCACGTTCACTTTGGTCTTCCTCATCGTCGTGGCGTTGCTGTTTGATTTGATCAACGGCATGCATGATGCGGCGAACTCCATCGCCACGGTGGTTTCAACCCGCGTGCTCAAGCCCTTCTATGCGGTGTTCTGGGCGGCGTTCTTCAATTTCGCCGCCTATTTCCTCTTTGAAGCCCATGTGGCCGACACCATCGGCAAGGGCCTGATCTCTCCCGAGCTTGTGGACAACGCGGTGATTTTCGGGGCGCTCGCCGGCGCCATCTCATGGAATCTCGTCACCTGGTGGGGTGGCATTCCTTCGTCATCTTCCCATGCTCTGGTGGGCGGCATTGTGGGTGCGGGCGTTACCAAGGCTGGGTTTTCGGCGATCGTATGGACCGGGCTTTCCAAAACGCTCTATGCCATTGTGCTGTCGCCCGTCACCGGCTTCATCCTGGGAATTTTGCTTGTCATTCTGGTGAGCTGGCTTTTTGTGCGATCCAACCCTGCCTTTGCTGATGGCTTCTTCCGCAAGCTGCAGCTTGTCACGGCAGCGCTATTCTCGCTGGGCCATGGCAGCAATGACGCACAGAAGACTGCCGGAATCATTGCGGTCTTGCTTTACTCCAATGGTTTTTATCAGGAGTTCACAGTGCCGGGCTGGGTCATTCTTTCCTGCTATTTGGTGATGGGGCTTGGCACCATGCTGGGCGGCTGGCGCATTGTGCATACCATGGGCTCGAAAATCACACGGCTTACACCCGTTCAGGGAGCGTGTGCGGAAACGGCCGGGGCGCTCACGCTTTTTGCCGCCACCAACTATGGCATTCCGGTTTCAACAACGCATACCATCACCAGCGCCATTGTCGGCGTGGGATCGGCCAAGCGCGCATCCGCCGTGCGCTGGGGCGTTGCCAAGGGCATTGTCTGGGCCTGGATCATCACCATTCCCTGTTCGGGCGCTCTTGCGGCTGTTTTCTATCTTTTGGGCGCGCAGTTCATCTGATGGGGAAGCGTCCAGCGCGGCAAGTGGCGGCACTTTGCATTCGCAAACGCAAAGGGCGGGTCGAAGTCCTGCTCATCACGTCGCGCCAGACAAAGCGCTGGGTTATTCCGAAGGGATGGCCGATGCCACCTCTCAAGGATTACAACACGGCGCGGCGCGAAGCTTTCGAGGAAGCAGGCGTTGAAGGCCGCATGCGGCGCAAGAAGTTCGGCAGCTTCTCCTATGCCAAGTTGCAGCTGAAAGACTCTCTTGCCATTCGCGTTGATG
>JBIOWL010000273.1:0-11173 GCA_044868645.1 Aestuariivirga sp. | reverse complement strand
ATCAAGGAGAACCGTGCTGCCGGCCTTGACGGCTATCACGCCGTCATCGAGGCCACGGTGCAACGCACGAGGCCCGTGATCCTGACCGCACTTGCCGCCGTGCTGGCCTTCATCCCCCTCACGCATTCCGTCTTCTGGGGATCGATGGCCTATACTCTGATCGGCGGCACGGCGGTCGGCACGCTGCTGATCCTGCTCTTCCTTCCCGCGCTCTATGCGACATGGTTCCGGATTAAGCCGGCCGCAGATGAGATAGACGAGGATACGATGGAAGATCCAGACCTGCGAACGCTGATGGCTGCCGAGTAACGCTTTGTTGTCAGAGAAAAATGGGTCGCACATAAAGAAGTTTCGACTGCACCGCCTTCAGTTTCCGCTAAGTAGCGATCGCAACATTGAGTTAGCCCTATGTTAGCCCGATCAAAGTTAGGGAAGGATAAAACGCCTAACAGACGTGGCATCTGCTTCAATTATTTGGTGAGCCCGACTGGGATCGAACCAGTGACCCTGTGATTAAAAGTCAATAGCTCTTCAGGCGCACAGTACATCGCTTGGTTGCATAATCAATGTCGCAGATGCTGACATGGCGCTGACACAGATCTGACCGCGCAAAAAGCCCGATTGTTGGCGCTTACTATACTTAAGTAAAACAATGTGTTATGGTGCCGCTTGCGTGACTCGAACACGCGACCCCATCATTACGAATGATGTGCTCTACCAACTGAGCTAAAGCGGCTTGCGGCAGGCGGGATAGACGGTTTCGCCCCGTTTTTCAACCAGCCTATAGCTCGCTTGCGGATCAGGCCGTTTCGTCCGCCGGACTGACACCGGGATCATCGGGCGGGCGGGGCGCTGCGATCTGGGCTTCCACGGGTGCTTGACTAGATGGAAGGGCCGGTGCTGCTGCTGGTTGTCCTTCGCCTGACGTGAGAAGCGGATTGTCCTCGGTGGGCGGCATGTCGAAAGGAACCTTCCACTCACAGGGTACGATCTCTCCGGTGACCGGCGAGACCGGAACCCAGCGCGTATTGGCGACCCCGTCCGACACCCACATGGGATCGCGCGGCGCATGAATGGCGCGCGCCAACCACTCCCTTGCGCGTGTCCTTTCCCCTGCCGCATCCTCGATCTGCGCCAGAAGTGCACAAACCCTTGCCTGTGGCAGCGAAGCAGACCAGGTTGAAAGCGCCTCACGCGCCACATCGAGCCTGCGCGCCCCAAGTGCCGCCTTGGCGAGCGCTACCGCCGCTTCAATGTTCGTTGCTGGATCGCCAATCGTGTCACGCACCCGCTCGAAGCGCGCTTCCGGATCATCACCTGGATTGGCCTTGGCAATAAGATCGGCAAGATCCGGATGTGGTGACAGCGCCCAGCAGCTGCGCAACACTTTCATGGCTTTGCGCGAGCTACCTTCCGCCATATGGCAACGTGCAGCAAGCGCTGCGGCGGGAACCAGCGCAAGATCGAGATCAAGCGCCGCATTGGCAAGTTTGAGTGCCTTGGGCCTGTCGCTCTCCTCAGCGCTGAGAGCTTCGGCGGTCAGCATCGCGGCGCGCTTTTTGTTCGCTTCCTTCCGGTCAAGAAGGGCATGGCGGCTCTGCTGGTCAAGCGTAAGCGCCGCTGCTTCCCAGGATTTACGCGCCGTCTGTACCTGCAGCACCGCTGTTGAGGCCCAGGGCAGGCGCGGATTGAGGTTCGTTGCACGCTCTGCAAATTTGAGGGCCGCAACAAGATCGCCGGCATTGCGCGCTTCCGCAAAAAGCCCCCTGAGCCCCAGAAGCTCGGTGTCCGGCTCTTTCGCCATCTCCTCGAAAATGCGCTTCACATTGGCCTTGTCGCCCTTGAGCTGGGCCGCCTGGGCCGCCAGCACATTGACGAGTGGTTCATCCGACAATGTGTTGCCGGCAAGGGCCGCATTGCGCGAAGCCGCCAGCGCATCGCCGGCACTCGCCGCGATGAGCCCCTTGGAGAGCGCCTCATAGCCTTTGCGGTGCTTGCGGAAACGCCAATATTCGCGCGCCGCACGCGGACTCCGCCACAACTGCCGTATGATGTTCCAGGAGAACAGCATTGCTGCGAGCAGAATGATTGCGGCAGCAGCGGCGATAACCACCGACATTTGGATTTCACGCCCGAGCCAGTTGATGGTGACGCTGCCCGGCCTGTCGGCAAGCCAGGCAAAACCGATCGCCAGAAGAAGGAGAAGCAGGAAACGCCAGAGCAGCTTGAGCATGCCGCGTTCCGTTCTCAGCCCTTGGCCGCAATGGCGCGCAGGACTGCTTCTTCAACCGACTTGAGCTGAGCCTCGATTGAAAGCCGGGCCTTGGCCTTTTCCAGCCATTGCTCGATGCCTTGCGGTTTCGCGCCTTCCATCTCTTCCAGCGTGTCGATGGCCTGCTGCAAGTCACCACTCTCAGCAAAGGCCACGGACTGTTCTGCAGCCCGTTTCCAATCTGCAGTTCCCGCAACCCGGATGGTGATGAGGTCAGAAAGTTGGTCCAATACCCAGCCCGTCCATGAGTCATCCTTGGGCGTAACCGCCTGCAATTCTCCTTCCTTGGGAAGCGCTGCTGCAAGGGACGCCAGTTCTTGCGCGAGACCTTTTGCATCGTGAAGGCCCGCACCGGCAAATGGCGCGAGCTCGGCAAGGCCCGGAGCGGCCGGCACCAGACGATTGAGCCGTTCCAGTTCATCGCCGTAGGGCGCACCTGCCGCGACCTTCGCCTTCAGGTCTGCGAGGCTTTGTGAAAGCAGTGCTGTATCGGTAGCACCCTCGTTCTTCTGTGCCTTGAGGCTGGCAACGTCTTTTTCAAGTGACTCCAGCCGTTGCAAGACGTCAGAAGGCAAGGAAGAAGCCTGAATTCCGTCAGCACTGCCTGCCAGCTTTTGAACGCCATCAGCAAGGGCGTTGAGTTTGTCCGATGTGTCTTGCGCCAGCGCGTTCACTTCATTCACGCGCGCGTCAAGGCTTGCCACAGACTGAGAAGCGCTCTTGGCGGCACTGGCCGCTGCTGCGGCATTGGCTTCATCGGCGTCGATGTCGTCTTTGAGTTGCGCTGCAAGCATTTCGATGCTTGCGATTTTCTCTTTCAGCGTCGCCGTATCATTCGTTAGGGCTTCGGTGCGTGCAGCGATGGCGCTCACTTCCGCATTGGGCAAGTAACGCCACAGATAATCCCTGTAGATCCAACCACCGGCGACGACGCCAACGGCCAGAGCAGTCACGGCAATGACGGCGGGCGAACGTGCCGACGGTCTGAGCCATGTTGGTGCTATCCACGGGTTTTGCTTGCCAGCTGAATCGTCACTGGACGCCTTGTCGTGATCGGTCACAGATGCCGGATCGAGATCGATGATCTCGGGCCCATCATTGTCGTCTTTGCTGTTCATGCCCTGCTGACTATTCTGCTTCGCCTGCTTGATCAAGCAGACTCAACATATGGTCTTCGTCGGGCTGCCGCGCAATGCGGATGCGTGAACCCAGCGACAAATTGCGCGCCACATTCTGTGACAGACAGAAGTGCATAAAACCGTCCTTCACCTTGCGACTGGCCAGCGCTTCCATCCATAGGCGCGCGCTGCGCGGTGAATAGAGCAGTACGCCATCTGCCTGCGAAAGCTCGGCTTGAGACAATGCCAGGGCGAGCGGCACGGCGTCATAGGCGACAACGCGGTCCACTTCAAAACCCTGCGCAGCAAGCGATCCCTGGAGATCACCTGATGTCTCCTGTCCTGAGAGATAGAGCAGCGGGCCATCTATCGTCCTGAGTTCGCGGGCAATCGCTTCAGCCAGGCCATGAACATTGCCACCGCGCTCCCGCACATCTGAAAAGCCGGCGCATCTTGCCGCTTTGGCTGATTGCGGGCCAACGCAATAGAACGGCACGTTTTGCCAGGCACCGAAGAGTTCCAGGCGCACAAACGCATTGGCGCTGGTGGTGCAAATGGCCTGATAGTTCCTTTCCGGCAATGTCGCACCCTCGCGCGCTTCAATCTTGAGAAGCGGCGCAATGATTGTTTCATGCCCGCGCTCTTCAAGCTTCTTCGCTAGCGGCAGCGCATCGTCGATAGGCCGCGTGATGATGAGCTTCATGAGAGAAGAAGTTTGTTGCCGCCGCGTTGCTTCACCTGTGCAGCAGCCTCCCGGCCCATGGCGGCAGCATCGGCAAGCGCGCCAGAAATGGTATGCTCGAACACATGCTTGCCATCAAGTGTCAGCGCTTGGCCACGAAACGAAATGGTACTGCCAGAAACTGTTGCATGACCCGCGATGGGCGTCTGGCAGGAACCATCAAGCCCGGCCAAAAAGGCTCGCTCGCAATTTGCTGCGAACATGGTTTTGACGTCATTGATCGCCTCGGCGGCCTCGCACGCATTGCCGTTGGTTTCAGCAGCCTCAATGACAATGATGCCCTGTGCCACGGCAGGAAGCATCACGTCTTCGTTCATGATTTCCGTGATGTGAGCGGAAAGGCCGAGCCGGTTGAGGCCTGCACAAGCGAGGAAAGTTGCGTCAGCAACACCCTCGCCGAGTTTGCGCAGTCGCGTTTCCACATTGCCACGAAAACTGATTGATTTGAGGTCAGGCCTGAGGCGCAGCGCCTGGGCCGTGCGGCGCACCGAAGACGAGCCGAGAATGGCGCCTTGCGGCAGTTCAGAGAATTTCGCATGCCTGACACTGATGAAGGCATCGCGCGCATCTTCGCGGGGAAGCACCGCCGGAAACATAAGCCCCGCCGGTATCTGCGCCGGCATGTCCTTCATGGAATGAACTGCAAGGTCTATGGCGCCCAAAAGAAGCGCCTCTTCGATCTCCTTGGTAAAGAGCCCCTTACCGCCGATTTCGGCAAGCGGCCTGTCCTTGACACGGTCGCCGGTTGTCGAAATCGCGATGATTTCGATCTGGTCCGGCGCAAGGCCATGGGCGGCTTCCAGCCGCTGCTTCACTTCACGGGCCTGCGCCAGCGCCAGGGGAGACCCTCGTGTTCCAAGTCTGATTTTGTCCATTTGCGAATAATATCTTGTGGATGCTACAGGCTCATTAGAGCAATTGTTATTCTCAGGCACCAGACCCTTGGCCGCAGCCCTCACCATTCTTGGCATAGAAACGTCCTGTGACGAAACGGCGGCGGCTGTGGTGCGCCGCATGCCGGATGGAACGGGGAAAATCCTCTCAAATACGGTGCTGAGCCAAGTGAAAGATCACGCGCCTTTCGGCGGCGTTGTGCCGGAGGTGGCAGCGCGCGCCCACATTCTCCACCTGGAGCGCATGGTCGCCACGGCGCTCCGCGATGCTGACATTAACCTTTCTGAAATTGACGCCGTAGCGGCAACAGCGGGCCCCGGCCTTTCCGGCGGACTCATGGTCGGGCTTACCATGGCCAAGGCCATGGCCTTTGCCGGGGGAAAGCCCTTTCTCGCCATCAATCATCTGGAAGGCCATGCCCTGACGCCGCGACTCCTCGGCAATTGCCCATTTCCCTATCTGCTGCTGCTGGTTTCGGGCGGGCATAGCCAGTTCCAGCTGGTGCTGGGTATCGGTGACTATGTCCGCCTAGGCACCACGGTGGATGACGCGCTGGGCGAGGCCTTCGACAAGACGGCAAAGCTCTTAGGGCTTGGCTTTCCCGGCGGGCCGCAGGTCGAAACCCTGGCGCAGAGGGGAAATGGCGACCGTTTTGCCTTCCCCCGCCCCCTAAAAGGCAGGGCAGGCTGTGACTTCTCATTCTCCGGCCTGAAGACAGCGGTACGTGAGGCCGCCATGGCGCTGCCGCACCTCACTGATCAGGATAGCGCTGACATGTGTGCAAGCTTCCAGCAGGCTGTGGTTGAAACCGTCTCGGACAGGGTCCGGCATGCCTGCGCCATGTTCCGCGAGAAAACGGGCCATGCGGCCCGGTTCCCCTTCATCGTGGCAGGCGGCGTTGCCGCCAACCAGGCTTTGCGTCATGGGCTTGAAGTCGTGGCCAAGGAGCAGGGCATCGAGCTTATCGTTCCGCCATTTCATCTGTGCACGGATAATGCTGCCATGATCGCCTGGGCGGGTGCCGAGCGCCTTGCACTGGGCGAGCATGATGACTGGTCCGCCGCCGTGCGCCCGCGTTGGCCGCTGGATCGCATCTCTGCGCCTGCCTACGGCTCGGGTCGGCTCGGAGCCAAGGCATGAGCCGGATAGCCGTTCTGGGTGATGGCTCCTGGGGCACGGCCCTCGCCGGCCTTGCCCGAGAGGGTGAGCATGACGTTTTCATCTGGAGCCGCAAGCAGCCGGATGTGGCGCCTCTTGCAAGAGCCCAGGCCGTCATCATCGCCCTGCCAGCACAAGCCGTTGGCGATGTTCTCGCCACGCTCACCTTACCGCCGGGTGCAGCCCTCATCATTGCCGCCAAGGGCATTGAACGCGGCACTCACCGCTTCATGCATCAAGTCGTGGCAGAAACCTGCCCGAAAAGTCCCGTGCTCATCCTGTCGGGACCGAGTTTTGCTGAAGATGTGACACGTGGCCTGCCAACAGCCGTGACACTGGCTGCGGAGCATTTGGAAGTGGCGCGCTTCTGGGCTGCCCAATTGGCAAGGCCGCATTTCCGCATCTATGCCTCCGATGATCTGATGGGCGTGGCCATCGGGGGCTCTCTGAAGAATGTGCTGGCGATTGCCTGCGGCATTTCCGACGGCAAGAAACTGGGTGCCAGCGCCCGTGCGGCACTGACAGCCCGTGGCTTTGCGGAATTGTCGCGATTAGGCAAGACGCTCGGTGCCCGGCCCGAAACACTTGTTGGTCTCTCGGGCCTCGGCGATCTTCTTCTCACTTGCTCAAGCGAGCAGTCGCGCAACTATGCCTTCGGCAAGCGCCTGGGCGAGGGCATGTCAGTCGATGATGCACTCGTTGCCTCAAGCGGCGTCGTTGAGGGCGCGTTTTCGGCGGAAGCAGCGCTTGCCTTGGCCAAGGAAAACGGAATTGCCATGCCCATCACGCAAGCCGTCGCTGCGATCATCGAAGACGGAGCAACCCCCGAATCGATGATAAGGTCGCTTCTCGACCGTCCGCTCGGAACGGAATAAGTGGAGTATTGAATGTTGTTTGCCTTGATCTGCACCGACAAGCCGGGAAGTGTTGAGCTTCGCATGAAGATGCGGCCCGACCATCTGGCTTTTCTTGATAGCCTGGGCGCAGCCGTAAAAGGTGCAGGCCCCTTCACCGATGATGCGGGAAGCCCGACCGGCAGCCTCATTCTTGTTGAGGCGGAAAACCGCAGTGCAGTAGAAACGCTGGCGGCGCGTGATCCTTATGCCAAGGCCGGATTGTTTTCTTCCGTGGAAATCCGCCCATGGAAATGGGTTATCAAGAATCCGGAGGCGAAATGATGGCCTATTGGCTTTTCAAATCAGAGCCTGACGTCTTTTCCTTCGAGATGCTGAAGGCCAAGGGGCAGAAAGGCGAAGAGTGGTCGGGCGTGCGCAACTACCAGGCTCGCAACAACATGCGCGCCATGAAAATTGGCGACAAAGGCTTCTTCTATCACTCCAATGAGGGCAAGGATATTGTCGGCGTGGTTGAGGTTTGCAAACTCATTCATCACGACTCGACCACAAAGGATGAGCGTTGGGAATGCGTCGATGTTCGCGCGGTGATCGACATGCCAAAACCTGTGCCCCTTGATGTCATCAAGACGCAGAAAACGCTATCCAAGATGGTGCTGGTGGTGAATTCGCGGCTTTCCGTGCAGCCTGTCACAGCGGATGAGTGGCGTATCATCTGCGACATGGGCGGTCTCAAGCTGCCGCCACGCCTCTCGGAATGACACCTGCCCAACGTCGCGATTTCATCCGCGCCAATACAGAGGTCCTTGCGCCGCCGCTCGTGCCGGAAGTGAAGCTGCATCTCGCGCATGAAGCACTGCCAATCTGGCAGAAGACGGAAGAGGAACTTGGCGCTATCGGCCTGCCGCCACCATTCTGGGCTTTCGCCTGGGCGGGAGGGCAGGCCCTGGCACGGCACATTCTGGATAATCCGGAGATCGTCAGGGGAAAGCGCGTGCTTGATCTCGCTTCCGGCTCCGGCCTTGTCGCCATCGCTGCCATGAAGGCGGGTGCAACCTGTGTGACAGCGGCGGAAATCGATCACTTCGCGGTTGAGGCGGTAGCCCTCAACGCCGAGCTCAATGCGGTGCGCGTCACGCCTGTTGCAGATGATCTTCTCGACAAGGACTCACCGCGCGACATTGACGTGATCCTCGTGGGTGATCTGTTTTATGAAAAACATCTTGCAACACATTGCCTGGATTGGCTGATTCAAGCGCGAGCAAGTGGCATTGATGTGCTGATTGGCGATCCGGGCCGCAGCTATCTTCCCAAGGAAAAGCTCATATGTATTGCCGAATATGCTGTGCCCGTGACGCGGGAACTGGAAGACGCGGAAATCAAGAAGACGGCTGTATGGCGGCTGGCCTGATGGTGCCGCTGTTGTTGAGATAGAGCGCCACCATCAGAAGCGCGAGCGATACCCAGAGCCAGTAGTCGCTGCCGCCGCCAAAGAAGAACATGGCGAGCAGAACCGATGCGGGTGTTGCAAGGTAAACAGCCTGCGAGGTGTAGGCAGCACCTCTTTCCCGGATCAGTGTGAAGAAGGAAATCCGCTCCACCACCCACATCAATGTTGCGGCGATGATGCTCCAGACGGCCCAGCTTCCGGAATAGGCCGTCTCCCACGGTGGATTAAAATAGAGCATGAAGGGCAGCACCAAGATGCCTGACCACAGGGACTCCGCTGCACCGACCGAAAGCGTCGTTGCCGATTTTGGCCAATTGACCTGCGCAAACCAATTATAGCTTGCCCACAACAGTGGATTGATGAAGGACGCCAAGAGCCACCAGGAAACCTCGCCACTCACCATGCCTTGCCGTGAAATGATGAGGATTGCCGAGGCCGCAAAGCCAATGGAGATGGCAACCGTGCGCCTTGCGGTGAGCATGTCACGGCCGGAAACAGCACCAACCAGGAAGCTGATCAGCGGCGCCATGGAAAAGACCAGCGCCAGTTCTGCTGTTGGCACATGGCGGGCGAGGGTGAGGCTCCAGGTAAAGGGGACATTCATCAGGGCCGCACAGATCAATGCATAGCGCTGGATGGGCCAGGTCCAGCCGAAGGCGCCTTCAATGCGCCGCGCCACCAGCCCCATGACAAGGGCGATACCCGCACCCGAATAGGCAATGATGTGGGTCGCGGGAACGCCGGCTTCACCCCAATAGCGGTAAAGACTGGTCGATACGCCCCAGAACAAGCCGAGACTTATGAAATAGATAACGTGCCGGAGGGAGTGCATGGGTGCGGCGTCTTAGACAGGAGTCGGATTGCAGGCTATAGATCAGGCCGATCATAAGAACACCATATCCGGCATGTTCGGGAGGAATAACGCCTATGTCTGAGAAAGTTTACGCCGTGCCTGCGGCCTGGAAGAAGCGGGCTTATGTGGATGATGCCGCCTACAAGAAGATGTATGCAGAATCCGTCAAGGACCCGGCAAAGTTCTGGGGCAAACACGCCAAGCGGCTGGACTGGTTCAAGACGCCGAGGAAGATCAAGAACACATCCTTTGCCAATCCCGACGTCTCCATCAAATGGTTTGAAGATGGAATATTGAATGTTTCTCACAACTGCATTGACCGCCATTTGAAGAAGCGCGGCGATCAAGTGGCGATCATTTGGGAAGGCGATAATCCTTACGACGACAAGAAGATCACATACCACGAGCTTCATGGCCACGTCTGCCGCCTCGCCAATGTGATGAAAAAGCACGGCGTCAAGAAGGGCGACCGCGTCACCATCTACATGCCCATGATTCCGGAAACAGCCTATGCCATGCTGGCCTGCACGCGGATCGGCGCCATGCACTCCGTGGTCTTTGGCGGTTTCTCGCCGGAAAGCCTTGCGGGGCGCATCGAAGATGCGAAATCCCACTTCATCATCACCGCCGATGAAGGCCTGCGCGGCGGCAAGAAGATTCCCCTGAAGGTCAACACAGACGCGGCACTGGCGAAAACCGGATCATCGGCAAAAGTGCTTGTCGTGCGTCGCACCGGCGGCCAGATCGGCTGGGAGGAGGGCCGCGACCTCTGGTATCACGAGGAAATCGCCAAGGTCTCCGCCGACTGCAAGCCCGAGAAGATGAAGGCCGAAGACCCGCTCTTCATCCTTTACACCTCAGGCTCCACGGGCAAGCCCAAGGGCGTGCTCCACACCACCGGCGGCTATTTGGTCTATGCGGCCATGACGCACCAGTATGTTTTCGATTATCACGATGGCGACATTTTCTGGTGCACGGCCGATGTGGGCTGGGTCACGGGCCACAGCTATATTGTCTATGGCCCGCTCGCCAATGGCGCGACCACATTAATGTTCGAGGGGGTGCCGAACTATCCATCCGCTTCCCGCTTCTGGGAAGTGATCGACAAGCACCAGGTCAACATTTTCTACACCGCCCCGACTGCAATCCGCGCCTTGATGCAATTGGGCGATGCGCCGGTGAAGAAAACATCGCGCAAGTCGATAAGGCTTCTGGGCACGGTGGGCGAACCCATCAATCCGGAAGCCTGGGAATGGTATCACCGTGTTGTGGGTGATGGCCGCTCTCCCATCGTCGATACCTGGTGGCAGACGGAAACCGGCGGCATCCTCATCACGCCGCTTCCCGGCGCGACAAAACTCAAGCCTGGCTCAGCAACCCGGCCCTTCTTCGGTTGCCAGCCGGCGCTGGTCGATGACAAGGGTACGATCCTCGAGGGCGCAGCGTCAGGCAATCTGGTGATCCTTGATTCCTGGCCGGGCCAGATGCGCACTGTCTACGGGGATCATGAGCGCTTCGCGCAGACCTATTTCTCGGCCTACAAGGGCATGTATTTCACCGGCGACGGCTGCCGCCGCGACGAGGACGGCTATTACTGGATCACCGGCCGCGTTGATGACGTCCTCAACGTATCGGGGCACCGGCTTGGCACGGCGGAAGTCGAATCGGCGCTTGTTTCCCACACCAAGGTCTCCGAAGCCGCCGTTGTCGGCTATCCGCACGACATCAAGGGCCAGGGCATCTACTGCTATGTCACCCTGCTCGTCGGCGAAGAGCCGAGCGACGATCTCGAAAAGGCGCTTCGCCAGCATGTCCGCGCCGAGATCGGCCCG
>JBIOWL010000272.1:0-2285 GCA_044868645.1 Aestuariivirga sp. | reverse complement strand
CCGGGCCGTGGAAGAAAGTGTCGTTGAAGAATTGCGCCGTGGCATCGCAATCGAGGTCATTCCGGTTGAAACCGACCTCATCCTGCGTGGCACCACGGCGGCATTGTTGCGCGCCGTCGATGGCGATATGTCGGCCATCGGCAGCACCAGAAGTGAACGGGGACAAGTTGCAGCAGAGTGAGTGTGACAGATGAACAGACGTGATCTCTTTACCCTTCTATCGGGAACCGCAGCGACGCTTGCTGTTCCGGACATAGCAATGGCCACACCTCCTGCCGCGGCGGAAGTGCTGGAACGCTGGTATAAGCTGGTGTTGCTCCTGGTGCGGCACACGCCGATCTATTCCCCGCCAGTGGCCTCGCGCGCCTTCGCCTACATGGCAACTGCGGTCTATGAAACGACGGCCGCCATTTCTCCCGGCTGGCAATCGCTGGCGGGTCAGCTCAATGGGCTGAAGGAGCCGCCCTACAAGGAAAAGCCGCAAGGCCTCGATCTCGCTCATGCCCTGCACGGCGCTCTTGAAGCTTCTGTCAGCAGCTTTTTTGTGCGCACCGGCCCTTCCGGCCAGCGTGCCCTCAAATCCACGGCGCGGAAAATTTCTGCCGATTTGGTGGGCTCGGTTGCCGATGATGTGGCGGCACGAAGCGAGGACTTTGGCCGCTCTGTTGCAACGCGCATCCTCGAATGGTCCGATGGTGATGGCGGTGCTGTCATCGAGAACATGGGCTTCCCCATGAGCTTCAAGCCCAAGGAAGGCAAAGAGCACTGGGTGCCGACCTCGCCTATCGCCTTGCAGCAGGCCCCGCTCCTTCCCGATTGGGGCAACAACCGCACCTTTGCCATGCCCGATGGTGGCGCTTGCCCCCTCAAGGGGCCGCCTGCCTACAGCGAGGAGAAGGACAGCCCCTTCTACAAGGAAGCCCTTGAAGTCTATGACACGGTAAAGAACTTGACGCCCGAACAGAGAGCCATCGCCCGTTTCTGGTCTGATGATCCGATGCTCTCGCCCACCCCTCCGGGTCATTGGATTTCAATTGCCATGCAGGTGGCCAAGCGGCGCGGCATGACGGTGGAAGAATGCGCCGACATGCTGATGCGTGTGAGCGTTGCCGTGGCCGATGGCTTCATCGCCTGCTGGCGCGTGAAATATGAAGTCGATCTGGTTCGCCCCATCACCTACATCAAGCGGGTGATTGATCCCAAGTGGAATGCGGTGCTCATCACGCCGCCCTTCCCGGAATATCCTTCCGGCCATTCCACCCAGTCCGGCGCCGCGGCGACGGCCTTGACTGCGCTTCTGGGTGACAACGTGGCCTTTGAAGATGTAACTCACAAGCGCGATGGCCTTCCCTCGCGGAGTTTCAAGAACTTCTGGGAGGCCGCCAATGAAGCGGGCATCTCTCGCCTTTATGGCGGCATTCACTACCGCGCCGCCATTGACCATGGCCTTGAACAGGGCCGGTGCGTCGGCACCTTTGCAGCAAACCTCAAGACGAGAGTGTAATCCCATGCGTCACGTTTCGCTTGTTCTAACTTCAATGCTTCTTGGCGGCACCGCCTTCGCGGCGGAACCTGCCGTCAAGTTCTCCCTTGAACCCGATGCCGCAGGCATTGCCCATAAATATTCCGGCGAATACCTCTTCACCGTGGGTGGCGGCGTTGCCGCCTTTGACTGCAACGATGACTTCAAGCCCGATGTCTTTTTGGCAGGTGGCGAAGGGGCCTCGCAGTTCTATGTGAACCGCAGCAAGAAGGGCGGCGAACTTCGTTTCGAAAAACACGAAAGCGGCGCTGAACTCGCCAGCGCCACGGGCGCCTATCCTCTTGATATCGATGCCGACGGCAAGATGGATCTTGTGATCCTCCGCGTCGGCGAAAATGTGGTGATGAAGGGCCAGGGCAATTGCAAATTCTCGCGCGCCAATGAGCAATGGAACTTCGATGGCGGCGATGCCTGGTCCACCGCCTATGCAGCGACATGGGAAAAGGGCGCGAACTTCCCAACTATCGCCATTGGCAATTATGTGGACCGCGCGCGAGAGGACGATCCATGGGGCTCCTGCACCGATAACTGGCTGCACAGGCCCAACGGCGGCGAGAAATCTTTTGCAAAGCCTGCGAGCCTCAAGCCGTCCTATTGCCCACTCTCCATTCTTTTCACCGACTGGAACCGTTCGGGCACGCCTGCGCTCCGCATGTCCAATGACCGCGAATATTATGAAGGCGGCCAGGAGCAATTGTGGAAAGTGGAACCCGGCAAGGAACCGGTCCGCTATACCGACAAG
>JBIOWL010000271.1:0-2591 GCA_044868645.1 Aestuariivirga sp. | reverse complement strand
CCAGCGCATCGTATCCCGCTTTCTTCATAGCTTTGATGAGGCGCTTGCTTCGCTTGTCATAGATGGCCCGGCCCAGTTGAGGCTCTACCGTGGGCGTGCCGAAGTCAGGCAGTGAAACAGATACAAGCTGGGCGGTTGGCATTTTGAACTCCGGGGCAAACTTATACTGAACTTGCATTATCTGTCACAATCAACTGGCTCCATCTCCTGCATTTGCCTGTCTGCCTGCCCCGGCGTAAAAGCCCCGCCAAATCTCAGGAGTCCCATCATGAACGCACCCGTCAAAGCCCCCATCGGCAGCAACAAGGAATGGGTAGAGCGTCGCAGCAAGGCTGTTTCGCGGGGCGTCGGCATGGGTGCGCCGGTCATGGCGGCCAAGGCGGAGAATTCCGAGATCTGGGACATTGAGGGCAACCGCTATATCGATTTTGGCGGCGGCATCGCGGTCGTCAACACAGGCCATCGCCATCCGTTGGTGATGAAGCGTGTCTATGAGCAGCTTGAGAAGGTGACGCACACCTGCGCCATGGTGATGCCCTACACGCCCTTCATCGAAGTGTGCGAGAAGCTCAACGCTGTCGCCCCCATCTCCGGCGAAAAGAAATCAGCGCTTGTGACAACCGGCGCAGAAGCGGTCGAAAACGCCATCAAATATGCCAGGGCCTACACAGGCCGCAGCGATGTCATCGCCTTCCATGGCGGCTTTCATGGCCGCACGCTGCTCGGCATGTCGCTCACC
The DNA here is from genome assembly GCA_044868645.1 of Aestuariivirga sp. Taxonomy (GTDB): domain Bacteria; phylum Pseudomonadota; class Alphaproteobacteria; order Rhizobiales; family Aestuariivirgaceae; genus Aestuariivirga. The sequence continues at coordinate 1,852 of JBIOWL010000271.1, read as the reverse complement.
GGAAAGGTTCTCCCTTATAAGGCCAAGTTCGGCCCCATGGCGCCCGGCATCTGGCATGTGCCTTTCCCCGTCGCCCACAAGGGCATCACGGTGGAAGACACAATCCACGGCATCGAGCTTCTCTTCAAATGCGATGTGGAGCCATCGCGCGTCGCCGCCATCATCATCGAGCCCGTTCAGGGCGAAGGCGGCTTTTACATCGCGCCAAAGGAATTGATGGTGCGGCTGCGGAAGCTTTGCGACGAGCATGGCATCCTCCTCATCGCCGATGAAATCCAATCGGGCTTCGGGCGCACGGGCAAGTTCTTTGCCATGGAGCATTTCGGCGTGGAGCCGGATCTGATGACGGCAGCCAAATCTCTTGCCGGCGGCTTCCCGCTCGCGGCCGTTGTCGGCAAGGCTAAGATCATGGATGCGCCCGATCCAGGCGGCATTGGCGGCACCTATGCGGGCAATGCCATTGCCTGTGCAGCCGCACTCGGCGTGTTCGATGCCTTCGAGCAGGAAGGGCTTCTGCAGAAAGCAGAGAAGCAGGGCCAGATCATCATGAAGCGGCTCAACGCCATCAAGGCGAAGGGCAAAGGCATGCCGATGGGCGATGTGCGCGGACTTGGCGCCATGTGCGCCTTCGAGCTTGTGACCAAGCATGGCGGCAACGAACCGGATGCAGGCGGCGCCAAGGCTCTGGCCGCCAAGTGCCTGGAGCGCGGGCTCCTTATCCTCACCTGCGGTATCTATGCTGACACGGTGCGCATGCTAACGCCGCTCACGGCATCGGAAGCAATCCTTACCGAAGGCCTCGACATTCTTGAGAGTGCGATCTTGGGGAACTGAAATGCAATGAGCGTCATTCCTTTTTTCACCCTTCCGCTTCCCTAAAGCCGCCACCCCCGCGAAGGCGGGGGTCCAGCTTTCTTTGATGTGAATTCGGTTGCAAAGCGGGATTCCCGCCTGCGCGGGAATGACAGCACTGGGGGTTGGGGCCTCAATAGTGTGGCGGCTTTTGGTTTGGTGGAGCTTCCATTGAGTCAATGTCACGCAGTTCTTCATCGAGCCGCAAAAGTTGCCGTTCCAGCGCTTCGATCTTTTTCCACTGCGCCGTGATCACATCGTTCAGGTCGGAGATGGTCTTGTCCTGATAGGCCAAGCGCATTTCCAACTCCTCCAGCCGTTTGTCGATGCATTTCATGTGCTCCAAACCATAACCAAGCCTTTCAGAGATAGAGCCCGGCGATCCCGACGAAATGGCAGGCCGCCGCCGCCGCGACAAAGCCGTGCCAGATCGCCTTTTGGTATTTGAGCCGTTCCCAAAGATAGAAGGGAACGCCCGCTGAATAGAGCAACCCGCCAAGGATGATGAGGATCAAGGTGGTGCCTGGCAGCGCCTGCCAGAAGGCGTAAATGGCAAGTACGCCAACCCAGCCGAGGACAAGATAGGCAAAGACCGAGAGGCGATCATGGCGGCCGGGACGCAGCAGCTTGACGGCAACGCCGAGGCTTGCGCCAAGCCAGACGACCACGGCAAGGACAATGGCCAACCACGCCTGGTGCAACTGGACAAGCAGCGGTGTGTAGGTTGCAGCGATCATCACATAGATGGCCGAATGATCGAGGCGCCGCAGAACATTTTTTGCCGGCGATTCCGGCATCAGGTTGTAGGCGGCTGATATGCTCAGCATCGCCACCAATGCAGCGGCATAGATAAAAAAGACTGCTGGCTGGCTGGTCCCGCCATCTATCGCGCGGGCCAGCACGAAGCCGCCGCCGAATAAGGCTGCGGCGATGGCCAGGCCATGGACCACGCCATCGGCGAGGCGTTCGCCCCGTTCATGAATCCTGTCGCTTTCATCAA
>JBIOWL010000270.1:0-4932 GCA_044868645.1 Aestuariivirga sp. | reverse complement strand
GAAGAAACTCGGCGTCGACGTGCTCCACACCATCCGGGGCATGGGCTATTGCATGTCCGAGACGGAGAATGAACAGTAACTCACTCGCCTTCCGGCTGATGGTGTCCTCGGCCATTGTGGCCGTGGTCCTCCTGGCGCTGGCTGCTGTTCTCTTGGGCCGGCTCTTCCAGTCGGCCCTTGAACGGAATTTCGATGCCAGGCTCCGGGCGGCGATCGATGCCCTCTCCGCCAATGTGGAGCCGGGCACGGACGGAACGCCCATCCTCACAGGCACCTTGGCCGACAACCGCTTCGCCATCGCGGACTCAGGCTGGTACTGGCAGGTGGTGGCTCCTAAGCAGGGTGTGAAGCCTCTGCTCTCGGCCTCGCGCCTTAATGAGCCCTTGCCCGTAGCTGCAGCCGACCGTCAGCCGCGCGATCAAAATCGCATCGCTGCTTTTTCAATGCTCGATGAGAAGGGAACGCAGCTTCGCGCCATCGAGCAGAAGGTGACTTATGATGGCAGCCCCGGCGAATACTCCTTCATGGTGACAGGCAATTTCGATGAGCTGAAGGACGAGGTGAGTGCCTTCCGCAACGCCCTCTACCTCACCCTGAGCCTTCTCGGCGCCGGCCTGCTTGCGGCCATTTCATTCCAGGTGAATTTCGGCTTGCAGCCCCTGAAGCACCTGCAGAAAAGATTGAATGACATCCGCGGCGGCCGCATCGAGATGCTGGAAAGCGATTATCCATCCGAGATCCAGCCCGTTGCCGATGAACTCAATCTTCTTGTGCAGGCCAACATCGAGGTCATCGACCGCGCCCGCATGCAGGTGGGAAATCTCGCCCACGCCCTGAAGACACCCATCAGTGTACTGACCAATGAAGCGCGCGATGCGCCGGGTCATCTCTCCGACAAGGTAAAGGAGCAGGTGGAGGTGATGAGGGACCAGGTGAACCTTTACCTCGACCGTGCCCGCAGAGCCGCGAGAGCCCAGAGCATCGGCGCGGTGACGGAAGTTGAATCCGTACTGCAATCGCTCGCCCGCACCCTGGAACGCATCAACCGCGACAAGGGCATAGCCATCGCCATTACCTGCGATCCCGGCCTCAAGTTCCGCGGCGAGCGCCAGGACCTGGAAGAGATCGTCGGCAACCTGATGGACAATGCCTGCAAGTGGAGCAAGTCAAAGGTCGAGGCGCGCGGTCACCTGCTGCCGACGCCCGGCGAGGATGGCCGCCGCTGGCTCAACATCGAAGTGGATGACGACGGCCCGGGACTTCGGCCCGAGCAGCGTGCCACGGCCCTGAAGCGCGGCCAGCGCCTGGATGAATCAAAGCCCGGTTCCGGCCTTGGCCTCAACATCGTCACCGAAACCGCTGCCATGTATAGCGGGCGTGTCGAGCTTGATGACGCCAAGCTCGGCGGGCTGCGGGTGCGCCTCAGGCTCCCCGCCGCCGGCTAGCCAATATGCGACAGCAGGTTCACGGCCCGTCGATTTCCCAGAGTCCGGGATAGACCGCCGCAAAGCCGCTCGGTGCCAGTGTGATAGTGGCGCGATAGCCAACCGTCGGTGAATTGTAGTCATAGTCGAACTCGGACATGCGCCGGTACGCCTGCGGCAGTCGAACCAACCGTTGATCGCCGGCGTCGAGCCAGGCAACGTCGAATTCGATGGCCTCGCCAATGGCAAGGCGAACGCGGCTGAGCTGAGCCATGTTCGTCGCCGGCGTGAATCCGAGATCAAGGTCAACCACGCCGGTCATCCCAAAGTCCTTGCCGTTAGACGTCCAGCCCGCCGGCGTTCGGACGATGTGGCTGTCAACCGCCTGTTCGCCGATGAACCCGGTGATGCGGCCCGCGCGGGTCGACCAATCCGGTGCAAGGTCTAGCACGTAGCGGAGTGCCGCCGGGCCACGCGGATCGAGGAAGACGGATTGCCCGAAAAGCTCGTAGCCGTTTGCAGTCCGGCTTACCCGCGCCGCATCCCGCCCAGGCATGTCAAGGCGGCGCCAGAAAGCGCTGCACAGAAAATCGCTGCGCACGAAGCTCCTCGTTCCTCTTATCGTCTCGCCGGCGTCAGCCGCCACCAGTCAGTGCCGCGTGTCCTCGTCCAGGAGCGGCTCAAACCCGCCAAAGATCATGCGCTTGGCGTCGAACACATCGCCCATCGCCTCGGGCTGCATGCGGGGATCGGCCATGATCTTCTTGTTGCCTTCATCGCGTGCCTGTTTCGACGGCCATTCGATCCAGGAGAAAACCACGACCTCATCGGGCTTGGCCTTCACCGCGCCCTTGAAGTCCGTCACCTTGCCCTCCGGCACGTCGTTGCCCCAGGTTTCGACGACGCGCGTTGCGCCGTATTCCATGAAGACGGGCGCGGCCTTCGCTGCCATCTCGCGATAGGCTTGTTTGTTTTTCGAGGGAACTGCGATCACAAAACCATCAACGTAACTCATAGTCTGCTCCTTTCAGAGGGCCACACCTTCGTGTTTCGCCCTGCCTCTTGCTGATTCGAGAATTATCTCTCCGGCGGCATCGCGGGCGGCGAGGTCAAAGCCGGTGTTCCCGGATAACGCGTCACGGCGAGCCCGGTTCCCCCGGTTCCATGTGCCGAGTCTGGTCCGAGAGCCGGTCCTGGCTCTTTTCAATTCCTTAAACTGGACTCGTGGCGGCGACCCCACCACGCGCAAAATCAACCTTGGCTTGGTAGCCGCAGCAACAGGCGCTGAAACGTCAAGTTGCGGGGCATGTGCCTGGAGCCCCGCCTGCCGCCGGGCCGGTCCGATTCAATCCGCCTGAGAAATTTCCACACGGTTGAAAAGGAGGTGTACTCGGTTTATGCCAGTCTTGGGGATTACTCAGAAGCAAGACGAACAATTTCCGCGCCGGACAATTTCAGATTGCAATTGGCGAGATGGCAGGCGAATCCCGGTATCTACCCCCGGTCACGGGCCGCTTGCTCGGGGAGTGGGCCGTCAGGCCCGCTCCCCAACTGCCGGCGAGAGGGCGGAAGGGCGCGCTCAGCCGGCCGTTGGCTGGAGAGGCTGATCGGCGGAGAAGGGCACGCCCCGTTCGCGGTAGGGCGTGCGGCCATAAAAGCCGCGATAGCATTTCGAAAAATGCGATGGCGATGAGAAGCCGCAGGCTAGTGCCACATTGATCACCGACATATCGGTCTGCAGCAGAAGCGAGCGCGCCTTCTTCAAGCGCAGTTCGAGATAATAGCGCTTCGGCGAACGGTCGAGATAGCGCCGGAACAGGCGTTCAAGCTGGCGTGTTGAAAGCCCCGCCTGTTGCGCGAGAATGGAAGGAGACAGCGGCTCTTCCAGGCTCTGCTCCATGCGTTCGACAATGGCGATGAGCTTCGGGTGACGCGCCCCGATGCGCGCGGGAAGCGAAAGACGTTGATTCTCGCTGTGATGACGGATCGGCGCATGCAGCACGGCTTCGGCAACTTGTGCCGCAAGATCCTGTCCATGCTGGCTGGAGATCAATGACAGCATCATGTCAAGCGCCGTGGTGCCGCCTGCGCTAGTGAAGCGATCATCATCAATCTCGAAAAGTCCGCCCGTGGCGTCGATATCGGGATAGGCCTCATTGAAGCCGGGCAGGTTTTCCCAGTGGATGGTGCAGCGGTAGCCATCAAGCAATCCCGCTTCCGCAAGGATATGCGCGCCCGTGCACACCGCGCCGATATTGACGCCGCGCCGCGCAGTCTTGCGCAGCCATGAGAGCAGGCGCTTGTCGGTGTTATGCTGAACGTCAATGCCGCTGCAAACAATCACAGAAGCATCGGCCGGAATGGCTTCGAGATCGCCCGTCACCATGGTGACAAGACCGTTCGATGCGGCAACCGGCTTGCCATCCAGCGAATGCAGCGTCCACTCATAGAGCTTCTTGTTGCTGATGCGATTGGCAAGGCGCAGGGGCTCGATCGCAGATGTCACCGGCATCATGGTGAACTGCGGCACCAGGATAAGCGCCACGCGCTGCGGCAGGCTTTTGGCTTTGTCTCCGAACATGGAAAAACCTCTGCTGGCGAGCACATGGCATATCCCGGGCAACTTGTCCATGAACGCCATGCCGCATGCCAAAAACGACCTTAAGGACCGCGATTGGTCGGAAACCGAAAACCCATGTCGCAAATGCTTGGGCGGGGTTTTCGCTGTTTGGGCACTGTGTTGAAAATCAAAAAGATTCTTCCAGGTATTTTGATGAACGCCATCACCTCTCTCAACCCCGTTGCCTCTGCCATGATGGAAAATCCGCTGGGCGCCTTCCTCGCCAAGGCCTCCATCGAGATCACCGGCAGGCAGGTGGAAAAGGTGCCGCTCATCGTGGATTTGCTGCCGAAGGGTGCATCGGTTTTCGTGGCACTGATTGATGCCGCCGACCTCGCTGGGCAGATTGCCGCCGTGGCGGCGCTGCGCAAGGCAGGCTTCAATCCCATTCCCCATATACCCGCGCGCTTCGTGCGTGATGTGAATGACCTGACGGAGCGTCTGGCTAGCTTCACGGGCGAGGCGGGCGTCACCGATGTGTTGGCATTAGGCGGCGGCGCGCCGCAACCCATCGGGCAATATGATGCAGCAATCCAGATCTTGAAGACGGGCGCCTTCCAGAAAGCGGGCATCCGCCGCATTGGCTTGGCGGGTCATCCGGAAGGAAATCCCGACATCACCAAGATCCATGGTGAGGCCATGCTGCTCAACACGCTCAAAGAGAAGAATGCCTGGTTGAAGGCAAACGGCATTGAGGGCTTCATCGCCACGCAGTTCCTGTTTGATGCGGGTCCACTCGCCCACTGGGCGTCGATGTTGCACGAAGAGGGGATCGATCTTCCCATCCATGTGGGCGTGCCGGGCCCTGCCACCATCAAGACGCTGGTGAAATATGCCGCCATGTGCGGCGTTGGAAATTCGGCCCGCTTCATCCGCAAGCAGGCGCTG
>JBIOWL010000269.1:0-11656 GCA_044868645.1 Aestuariivirga sp. | reverse complement strand
TTAAGTCGAGTCCCTGCCGGACAGCCTCGTGCAAATCGAAGTCTGGGCTCCCATCTTGCAGCGATCGCATATCAAGGAACTGTTTCTGAGGGAGCGCGCAGTGCGGCTGCCACTGCCGGGCTTTTCCGGCATTGCGCTCAGCGAGAAACTCCTGGGCCGGCTGATCACCGCGCTCACCGCCATCTTCCTCATTGCGCTCGCCACGGCCATTTCCCAGCAGCTCTACAAGAACCGGCAACAGCATGTCGCCGACCATGCGGCGCAGACGCTTCTGCATGCGGACTATGCCGTGCTCAACCTGCGAAACCTTGCCCAAACGTTTCGTGACACAGGCAGTACGCAATCTATTCTATCCCAGCCGATATTGGTGCAGGCGCTGGCGCCAGACGCGCTCGATGGTGAGCGAACTTACATCCTGGTGGATGGCACAGGGCGGATCGCGGCCGCGGCACCCGCCGAGGCAACGGCAGGCTCAACCTATCTTTCGGACTTCGTGTCCGCCTCCTTCTTCGCTTCCGTTGCGGTCAACGACCGCCGCATGGCACGCACAACCCTAAAGACAGGAGACATCGTTTTTGCGGCCTCGCGCGATCTCGGCGCGGCGTCCGGCAATCTTGTGGTCTTGCAAAGGAGCGACAGTGTCTTTCGTGATTGGCAAAGTGGCGTGTTCAGGCTTGGTACGCTTTTCGGGGTGACGCTCTTTGTGCTGTCGCTTCTTGCCGGGGCCTTCCACTGGCAATCAGCACGGGCCCAGGAAGCGGATACGGCCCTTGAAGTTGCAACTACGCGCCTCGACAAGGCGCTTGACGGCGGCCAGTGCGGCTTGTGGGACTGGAACCTCGCCGAGGGGCGCATATTCTGGTCCAAGTCCATGTATGACATCCTGGGCCTAACGTCCGAGGCACGGCTTCTGGGCTTTGCCGATGTGTCCTCGCGCATCCATTCAGATGATGGAAGACTCGATGATTTCGTGGAAGAGCTTCTTTCGGGCGGGCGCGATGTCTTCGACCAGGAATTCCGCATGCGCCACGAGGACGGCCATTGGGTGTGGCTCAGGGCGCGTGCGGCGCTCGCTCCCGGCAGCAGCCATGAAGCGCCGCATCTTGTCGGCATTGTCTTCGATATCTCGCGCCAGAAGATGCTCGACAAGCTATCCAGCGATGCGGAAGTTCGCCTCAAGGATGCCATCGAGAACATCTCGGAAGCCTTCGTGCTGTGGGACACAGACTCAATGCTTGTGCTGTGCAATTCCAAGTATCAGCAATTTCATTCATTGCCGGCCTCGGTGTGCGTTCCCGGCACCCATTACAATATCGTGGCGAGCGCCTCCAAGGAACCGGTGATCAAGCAATATTTGCCGGGTCAGATCAACGACAAGTCCGGGGCGCGCTCCGTCGAAGTGCAATTGGGCGATGGTCGCTGGCTGCAGATCAACGAGCGCCGCACCAAGGATGGCGGCTTTGTCTCGGTGGGCACCGACATCACGGCGCTCAAGCGGCAGGAAGAAAAACTCCTGCGCTCTGAGAAGACACTGATGGTTGCGGTGCGTGACCTGCAGCGGGAACGGCAGACCGCCGAGGAGCAATCGCAGCGCCTTGCCGAACTTGCCGACAAATATGCCAGCGAAAAGACCCGCGCCGAGGCTGCCAACCGCTCCAAGTCGGAATTCCTCGCCAATATGAGCCACGAGCTTAGGACGCCGCTAAATGCCATCATCGGCTTCAGCGAGATGATGACGGCGGAACTCTTCGGCCCGATGGGTGCACCCAAATACAGCGAATATGTTTCGGATATCCGCAAGAGCGGCCAGTTCCTGCTCGATGTCATCAACGATATCCTCGACATGTCGAAGATCGAAGCGGGCCGCTTCGACCTTGAATACAGCAAGGTCGACCTTGCGGGCCTCATCGAAGAGTCTATGCGGCTCATCGGCCCGCGCGCCGCCGGTTCAAAGATCCGGATCAAGACGAACGTCGAGGCGGGAACTGAGCTTGAGGCCGACAGGCGTGCGCTCAAGCAGATCGTGCTCAATCTCGTCTCGAATGCCGTGAAGTTCACACCGGAAGGCGGCAAGGTCACCATCGCGTCAAAAGCCGATGACGGGAAGGTCAAGCTTTCGATTACCGACACTGGGATCGGCATACCGGCGCGCGACATTGAGAAACTGGGCCGCCCCTTCGAGCAAGTTGAGAACCAGCTTACGAAATCAAGGGGCGGCTCTGGCCTTGGCCTTGCGATATCGCGTTCACTGGCGGAACTTCATGGAGGCCAGGTCAGGATCAGCAGCGTCATCAGCAAGGGCACGACGGTTGACGTCATCCTGCCGGCACAGCGGCCGCAGGTTTAGCGCCGCTTGTTGCCCCGTTCGCGGATCGTCGCGGCTAGAGCCTGACGTTCCTCAGGTGTCAGCAGCCTCACAATATCGAGCACCACGGTGCCACCACGCGCCGCCAGGCTCTGTGTGCCGGTTGAGAACTCCGCGATCACTTTGGCCACGTCCTCTTCCTTGTAGTCGGACGCGGCAAGCGCATCGGCGAGCCTGAGGCTCGTCTGGCTGGTAGCTTCGCGCAGCGCCCGGAGATCTGGCCTGTTGTTGTGGACGATGCCCATGAGTTCCCGGCGGCGTTCGCGCGGCAGGTCGTGGAAGAAGCGGCGCGGAATGAGTTGCACGTAACTTGCGCCCACAAGCCTGTCGCGCGGGCCATGCTCCACAATGCTACCTGCGATCATGCCGCCGACCGCGAGGTTCAGCATCAGCGAGAGGCCGAGGAGCACGGTCCACCAGCGGGAACGCAGCGCAGGCAGCCAGCGTGTCCACTTTGATGGCCCACGTTCTTCCGGCATTTGCGGTTGTTGCGTCATGTCGGTCATGTCTGATTGTCCTCAGCCAGGGTTTCGGCCTCCTCAATTCCGGAAAACACATCAACGTCAGCGGCGGCAACTGAATCTCCGCCAAGGCTTTCCGGCAATATGTCCGTGCCAATGCCTGCAGTCCCCAGCCAGATGCCGAAAGCCAGCGATGCCGCAAGCGGAAGCGTCGCAATCCACGATATGGTCGATCGCGCCTTCTTTGGCTTCGGCCTAAAGGTAACGACATTTTCCGGATTGATTTTCGCCATCAGCCGGTCTTCCGCGCCGGGCGGCGGTGCCGGTTTGCTCGCCAGGGCGAGGAACCGGTCCAGCTCGTGATCACTCATGCTGTCGCGGGTCATGATTTTTGTCCTTCCACATTCACGGCCTCAAGCAGGCTTTCCCTGTCTGCGGCCAATTCTTCCTTCAAGGCACGGCGCGCCCGGGCCAATAGCGATTCAAGCGCGTCAACCGAAACTTCCAGCACGGCGGCAGCTGCGCCGTTCGACATCTGCTCGAAATGAACAAGCGTCAAGGCAAGGCGCTGGCGCTCGGGCAATACGGCAATGGCGCCGTCGACCCGGCGGGCAGCCCATGACTTCATCTGTGTCTCTTCTGCGTCCGGCCGGCCATCAGAGACTTCGGAAGCAGCTTCGAGCGCCTGCATGGGCTTTGCGCGAAAACCATCCATGGCGAGATTGCTCGCCACCCGCATCAGCCAGCCCTTGAGAGCGCCTGCCTCCCTGATCTGGGAAGGATTGCTCCACAGCTTCAGGAAGGCCTCCTGAGTGATGTCTTCGGCCTGGCTTGCCCCGCCCGTCATGCGCCAGACCACGCGATAGACCGTTGCATAGTAGCGATCCACCAGCGCCCTGAAAGCGCGATGGTCGCGGCGCGCCGAGGCAGCCAAAAGGTCCGCATCGCTCGCCGGATGCGGACCCGAGACTGACGTTGCCGCCGGTCCGATTGCCAAATATGCGCTCCTTGTTTCTTGCGCAGTGCTAGTTCGCCTGCCGCTCCAGATAGTTCTTGCGCCATTGCGCGCGCTTGAAATTCTGGATCTCGGCAAGACTGACAGAACCATCGTCATCCGTATCGGCCTTGTCAAACATGTCGTTCAGCACCTGGTCCATCTCCGCTTCCGTAATGACGCCATCCTTGTTGCCATCCATCAGCACCATGATGCGGTCGCGCCTCTTTTCGAGCCGCTTCTGCATGGCCGTCTCGATTTCGGCAGCGGACACTTGCTTGTCGCCATTGGCATCGATCACCCATTCGCGCTTCTTGACGACGACGGCGAGTTCTTCCGGCGCCAGCTTGCCGTCCTTGTTGGTATCAAGGCGCTGGAAGGTTTTCTCGGCGCGCGGGAAATAGGGCTCGTTCGCCTGCGCCTCAACGACAGACATGCCAAGAATGGCGGTTGTTGCCACGATTAATATTCTCATTTCGTCTTCTCCGTTCTGGGGTTTCCAGAAGCGCGCTTCTGAACCCAAGACGGGGAAGCCCCGCTATTCCGTCGCTTTGTTCACGAAATATTCCGGTTTGCCGATCAGGCGGTCAAAGAGGCCCGCGACAAGACGTTGATTTTGCTGCAGAAGGTCCTCTACACCTCGGATATCCGGTGTCGCAGCCGCCACGGCTACGGCTTGGTTAAGGCCAGGCAGGGCGGTTTCGGGGACGTATTCTCCCGAAAGGCAGAGCCGCAGAACCTGGGTCAGCCGATGGAAAAGCTGACAAGCTTCAGCCACCATATCAGCATCGGCGGCGGTGAGGAGATGGGCCGCCCGCAATCTTCCGAACGCTTCAAGGGTATTGGTTGCGAGCACAGACGTCTGATGCGGCGCATGGATGAGCTGAAGATACTGGGCGATGAATTCGGCTTCCACCAGTCCGCCGCGTGTACGCTTGATATCCCAGCAGGAGGAAGGCTTATGCTCGCGCAGCATCAGCTCGCGCATGGCGAGAACATCCGCCTTTGTTTTCTCCGCATCGCGCGGCGTACAGAGGGCAAGCTTTATGGCGGCGTTGAGCTTTTCTGCAAATCCGGCCGCGCCCGCCACAACGCGGGCACGGGTCAAAGCCAGCTTTTCCCAGGTCCAGGCGGACCCGCGCTGGTAAGATTGAAAGGCAGAAAAGCTCACCGCCACCGGCCCCTGGCTGCCCGAAGGCCGGAGGCGCATGTCCACCTCATAAAGGCCGCCTTCAGAAGTCGGCACTGAGATCGCTGTGATGAGACGCTGCGCCAGCCGCGCATAGTATTGCGTCACAGAAAGCGGTTTCTTACCGTCCGAGGCATCGGCATCAATCGCGTGGTCGTAGACAATCATCAAATCGAGGTCGGATGCCGCTGTCATTTCGCGCCCACCAAGTTTTCCCATGGCGATGACTGCAACGTTGCCTCCCGGAATACGGCCGTGTTTGCGGGCCATGTCTTCCTCAGTGGCGAAAAGCAGTCTCGCGATCGCGGCATCGGCGACATTGGCGAAGCCCCGCCCAGCATCCTCAGCCGTCACGGTTTCCGAGAGTACGCGCACGCCGACGCGGAACATCTGTTCTCTGCCAAAGACCCGCGCCCGGTCCATCACCTCGTCGAGGCCAAGCGTTGCAGGCGCCATCGCCTGCAAGGCCGACTGCAAAGCTTCGGGATCAGGCAGCGGACCAAAGAAGGAAGGATCGAGAACGGCTTCCAGAACCCGCGGGCGGTCCCTCAGGCCCTGGGCGAGGCGTGGGGCTGTTCCAAGGATTTGCGCCAGGAGATCGAGCAGGCTTGGATTGGCGCGCAGCATGGCGAAAAGCTGCACGCCAGCGGGAAGGCCCTTCATGAATTGGTCAAAGGCGAGGAAAGCGCGGTCAGCATCACCCGTGCGCGACAGTGCAGAAAGCAGCTTCGGCATCAGTTCGGTCAGGGCTTCCCTTGCACGCCGATCGCGGGTTGCGGCATAGCGGCCGAAGTGCCAGCCGCGAATGGTGGCGGAAACTTCCGATGCCTGGCGGAAACCCATGCGCTCCAGCGTCATGATGGTTTCGGGGTCGTCCTCACCGCCAGTGAAAACCAGTGCGCCCTGCTCTCCTCCAAGCTCCTGCGACTTTTCAAACAGGTGCGCTGAATGCGTACGCACCGTCTCCAGCACTTTTTTTAACTCATTGCGGAAGCCCGCGGCGCTCTCAAATCCGCAGAACATGGCATAGCGCCCAAGGGCATTTGCTTCATCGGGAACAAGATGAGTCTGGCGGTCATCCTGCATCTGGCTACGGTGTTCAAGGATGCGAAGAGAGGCGTAACCTTGCTTCATATCTTCCGCCGTTTCACGGGTGATCCAACTTGCAGCAGCGAGCGCATCCAGCATTTCGGTTGTGCGCTTGCCGCGCAGTGCCGGGTTGCGGCCGCCGGCGATCAGTTGCTGGGTCTGCACGAAGAATTCGATCTCGCGGATGCCGCCGCGCCCGAGCTTCAAGTTGTGGCCTTCAACGGCAATCTCGCCATGGCCCTTCACGGCATGAATCTGACGGATCAGCGATTGCACATCGGCGATAGAGGCGAAGTCGAGATACTTCCGCCAGATGTAAGGCACGAGGCGTTGCAGAAACTCCTCGCCCAAAGCGATATCACCGGCAATGGCGCGGGCTTTGATGAAGGCGGCACGCTCCCAGTTCTGGCCCATGTTCTCGTAATAGGTGGCGGCGGATTCAATGGCGATTGCAATCTGGGTGGCGCGCGGGTCGGGGCGAAGCCGCAGATCGGTGCGCAGCACATAGCCGTCCTCCGTTACATCCTGCAGAAGCGAAACCAGGCGCTGCGTCAGTTTCACATAGAAGGTGGAGGGCTCGACGCCCGGGGCTAGCGCAACCGTTTCGGAGTCATAGAAGACGATGAGATCGATGTCGCTGGAGTAGTTAAGTTCGCGAGCGCCATGTTTGCCCATGGCGAGTACTACATAACCAGAGTCCTTTCCTGGCTTGTCTATATTGAGAATTGAGAAACGGCCCTTGGCATGGGCCTCGCGCAGAAGGCTGTCGACTACGGCGTTGACAGCAAGATCGGCAAATTGCGTGAGCGCCTCAGTGACTTCATCGAGAGTCCATATGTGTCCCAGGTCACACAGGGCGATCAGCAACGCTACGCGGGGCTTGATGTGCCTAAGTTGTCTTCCCGTCTCTTCCGGATCAGGAAGCCGGCCTGCCTCGCCGATCTCCGCGCAGAGGCTGGCAAATATCGCCTCGGGCTCCCTACCCAGCCATAGTTTCACATCTTCGGCGTGTCGCAGCAGCAAGTCACAGAGATAGTCAGAGCCAGTTGCAATGGCGCTGAAAAATGTTTCGTGAGCGCGGAAGGCGGGCTGCCAATCTTCGGGAAGTTCACGCCACAGGCGCGCCCAGCCCGCAGAATCTGCCGCGTACCAGGGACCATTGAGGCGGGCTGCAAGCGTGGCGGGCATGGCCCCGTTTAGCGCGCTTTCTGTCCACGCGGAACCACGTGGCTGAAAAAATTTTCGCACAAAACCAATAAGTTGAAGCAAATTCTTATCGCCAAATGGCAACCTTCTTGGCGGAATTTGCTCTAGCTCGCCTCCTGCAGAAGCGGAAGTTCGATCACCGCCATGAGGCCGGGGGCCGCGTCATCGAGGCGGAGCTGGCCACCATGGAGTTTGACCACACTCGCGACAAGGCTGAGTCCCAAGCCGTTGCCGGGCCTTGAGCGGCTGTCGTCCAACCTCACGAAACGATCCAGCACGCGTTCCCGGTCGGCGGCTGCAATACCGGGACCCTGGTCGGAAATGCGGATCACGGCGTTCCCTCCTTCCCGTGTTCCGGACATCACGATGGCAACCTTTTCGTCACTGCCACTTGTTCCATATTTCATGGCATTGTCGATGAGGTTGCTGAAGCTCTGGGCCAGAAGCTGACGGTCGGCGCGCACCGGCAGAGAGGCGGCCGCCTCGCAAGTGAGCGTGCCACCTGCCTCTTCCACCAGCGGTTCATAGAGCTCGGCGACTTCGCCCAGAATCTCCGATACGTCCGCCTCGACAAGGCCTTCGCGGGCATTGCCGGCCTCCGCGCGGGCAATGGAAAGCAGTGCGTTGAAAGTGTCGAGCAGCCTTTCGCTTTCCTCAAGCGTCTGGGCAAGAGCGGCGCGCTGCTCTGCCGCCGTGCCGCTACGCAGTGCGGCTTCTGCCCTGGCGCGCATGCGGGTCAAGGGCGTCTTCAGGTCATGGGCCACATTGCTGGAGACTTCCTTCATGCCGCTCATCAGCCGTTCGATCTGGCCCAGCATGTCGTTAAGCGATTGCGCCAAGCGGTCCAATTCATCACTGGTCCCGGCCACGGGCATGCGCTGTGAGAGGTCGCCCGCCATGATGGTGCGGCTTGCTGCGGTGATGGCATCAACGCGCCTCAGGAAATTGCGGCTGGTGAGATAACCGCCACCTAGTCCAAAAATCAACGAAAGGCCCAGAGCCCAGAGCAGTGTCGTTGTGATGAGCTTGCGGAAAGTGTGGATTTCCTCCACGTCGCGCCCCACCAGCAGGCGGAAGCCGTTGGTGAGCTCCACATGATATGCCCGGGCGGTGTGGAAGAGTTTCTTCTGTCCCTTGCCGATAGTGATGGGAAAATCCACGAAGGTTTCATCTTCCGGTTTGGGGCTCGGCATGTTGCGGAGATTGCCGACGACAAACTGTTCTTTGGCATCCACCAACAGGTAGAGCGTACCCGTCTCCTCGGAGACACGGCGGTTGATGAGATCAGCAACTCCCGGAAGTCCGCGCTGGCCATACTGATCGGCCAGTGCCAGCACTTCGGCGCGGATCGTTTCCTCCGCCTGGCGTTCCAGGAGATGGGCGGTATTCCAAAAGACGTAAGCCAGAATGGCGCCCACCGAGAGGGCAAAGACGACAAGGTAGATCGCAGCCAGCCTGAAGGTGGACGATCTGAGAATTGAGACGCTAGTGGTCACGGATCATGTAGCCTGCACCGCGCACCGTCTGCAGGATGGGATCATCGAAGCCCTTGTCGATCTTGGCCCGGAGGCGCGAGACATGCACGTCTATAACGTTGGTCTGGGGGTCAAAATGATAGTCCCAGACATTCTCCAGCAGCATGGTGCGGGTGACGATGTGCCCGGCGTGGCGCATGAGATATTCAAGGAGCTTGAATTCGCGCGGCTGCAGGGGAATGGGTTTTCCAGCGCGGGTGACAGTTCGGCTCAGCAAGTCCATTTCGAGATCGCAAGCCTTGAGGCGGGTATCCTGGGCACCGGAGGTGCCGCGCCGCGCCAAGCCCTCAACACGCGCCAGCAATTCTGAAAAGGCGTAAGGTTTGGCCAAATAGTCATCGCCACCGGCGCGCAGGCCCTTCACGCGTTCATCGACGTCGGAAAGGGCGCTGAGGATCAAGACGGGCGTCGTGACGCCGTCAGCGCGGATGGAACGGATGACTGAAAGCCCATCGCGCTTGGGCAGCATGCGGTCGACGATCAACACGTCATAGCTGGTGTCGGAGGCCATTTCGTAGCCCTGCTCACCATCTGAGGCGAGGTCTGCCACATGGCCGCTTTCCTTGAGGCCGCGCAAAAGCCAAGTGGCCGCGTCGCGGTCGTCTTCGATTACAAGGATTCGCATGGAAATATTTGGATTGGTGCCATCAGCGGGCACCCTTAACGCGGCCCCTTCCTTAATGAAAGGGGGCGGCGCGGAGACAGTTTCAGCGGTGGGAACGTCGGGGGATCCTGTCTCCGCGCCTGTTGGGCGCTGTTGCGAGCGGGGAAGCATCATGTCGCCCAAGTCTCTTGTCAGTATACGTGGGAATTGACCCTCACGGTTTTCAACTCCTTTCACGAGGAAGTGTAATATAGCGCTGGTTGTCGCCGGAGCGGACCAGCAGCAACACGTTCTTGCCCTTAGCGGCGGAGAGCGCCCGTTCGGCATCGGCCGGACCGGTCACATGCTTGCCGGCGATCTCCAAGATCACATCGCCTGGTTTCAGCCCTTTCTCGGCGGCAGCCGAGTTGGGATCAAGGCCGGCGATCCTCAGGCCTTCACCATCTTCAGCGGGCATCACTTCGATGCCAAGGCTTGAAAGATCGAGTTTTTCCAGCGGCTTGCCGATGGCGGCCTGCTTTTGCGGCTCGCCCGGCATGGTGCCGATGGTGACGGTTATGGTTTCAGCCTTGCCGTTGCGGATGATCTCGAACGGCACCTTGGCGTCGGGAGCCAAAGCTGCGACCGTTTTCGACAGGTCACGGGCATCTTCGATGTCCTTGCCATTGGCCTTGAGGATCACATCACCCTGCTTGAGGCCGGCCTTGAGGGCGGGAGAATCCGCCGTCACATCTGCCACGATAGCGCCCTTGGTCTGTTCGAGACCCATGCTTTCAGCCAGGTCTTCCGTTACCGGCTGGATCTGCACGCCAAGCCAGCCGCGGACCACCTTGCCATCGCCCTTCAGGTCTTCCACCACCGTCTTCACGATGGAAGCCGGGATGGCGAAGCCGATACCGACGCTGCCGCCCGAGGGCGAGAAGATGGCGGTGTTCACACCCACCACTTCACCCTGAAGGTTGAAGGCAGGACCGCCCGAGTTGCCCTTGTTGATGGAGGCATCGACCTGCAGATAGTCGTCGTAAGGGCCGGAGCCGATGTCACGGCCACGGGCCGAGACAATGCCCGCCGTCACAGTGCCGCCAAGGCCGAAGGGATTGCCCACGGCCATCACCCAGTCACCCACCTTGGCTTCGGTGGACGAGAAACTCACAAATGGGAAGGTCTTGTTGGAATCGATCTTGAGAAGGGCAATGTCCGTCTTGGAATCGGTGCCGATCACCTTGGCATCATATTCCTCGCCGTTCTGGAAAGTCAGCTTCACTTGGTCAGCGTCGTTCACCACATGGTTGTTGGTGACCACATAGCCATCATCGCTGATCACGAAGCCAGAGCCTTGCGCCATGCCACGGCGGTGCTGGGGCATGCGGTCATTGAAGCGGTCAGGGAAATGCTCGCGGAACTGCGGGAATTGTTCGAAGAAATCACGGAACTGCTGGGGCATATCCCGCATGTCGCCATCGCCGGCCGTTTGCTGGAAGCGCACCTCAACGCTGACCACAGCTGGCATCACATGCTCGGCGAGCGTAGAAAAGCCTTTGGTCGGGTCAATTGCCTCGATGGGCCCAATCACCTGGCCGGGCTGGGAGAGCGCCACGCCTCCTGTAAGAAGGGTTGAGGTCAGGAGGCCAGCGGCCAGAAGACCGAGAACGGATTTCTTGCTGAAGCGGGTGGTGGTCATCGGGGATTCTCCAAATTCGACGATGACCAGAAGATAGGTATTGGCGGCTTTCGCCAACATTACAGCTACATGAAATTCCTGTTAGCTTTGCGGCGGCTTTACGGTTGGTTCGTTCATGTCATTGAGAAGTGCCGCAATTTCGGCCTTTTCAGCCTCTGACAGCGGATTTGCCGCAGGCCTTGCCCGCTTCCTCAGCGCCACCACAAGGACAATTCCCAGAATCAAGAAAGGGGCTATCCACAGCACAATGGTCGTGCCCTTGAAGCGTGGCTTCAAAAGCACGAAGTCGCCGTAACGCGCCACCACGAAGTCCACGACTTCTCCGTCGCTCTTGCCCTCAACCAGCTGCTCGCGGATCAAAATGCGCAGGTCGCGGGCCATGGTGGCATTGGAGTCGTCGATGGATTGGTTCTGGCAGACAAGACAGCGAAGGCCCGTCGAGATATTGCGGGCGCGGGCTTCCAAGGTAGGGTCCTTGAGCATCTCATCAGGCTGCACGGCAAACGCAGGTGAAAGACTTGCCAGCAGAAGC
>JBIOWL010000268.1:0-3410 GCA_044868645.1 Aestuariivirga sp. | reverse complement strand
TACCCTTTGACATTGTGCCGCGTGTGTTTGCGGCTTCCGAATGGCGCAGGCTCACGGCCGGAATCGAACAGCGCGTCAGGGCGCTCAACGCCTTCATTCACGACATCTACCACCGGCAGGAAATCCTGCGGGCGGGGCGCGTGCCGCAGGACATCATCATCAACAATGCGGCCTTTGTGCCGGAAATGGTAGGTGTCGATCCGGCGCGCGGCATCTACGCCCATGTGATCGGCATCGACATTGTGCGCATCTCTGAGAATGAGTTCTATGTTCTCGAGGACAATTGCCGCACACCTTCAGGCGTTTCCTACATGCTGGAAGACCGCGAGACGATGATGCATCTCTTTCCGGAATTGTTTCTGCGCCAGCGCGTGGCACCGGTGGAGAACTATCCGGCGATGCTGCGCTCAACGCTTGAAAGCGTCGCGCCGCCGGCTTGCAAGGGCGAGCCGACCATCGTCGTGCTCACGCCCGGCATTCACAACTCCGCCTTCTTTGAGCATGCGTTCCTGGCTGATGAAATGGGGGCGGAGCTTTGCGAGGGAAGCGACCTTTTCGTGCATGATGGTTTTCTCTACATGAGAACCACTCAGGCGCCGCAGCGTGTGGACGTGGTCTATCGCAGGATTGACGATGCTTTCCTCGACCCGCTGACATTCAAGCCCGATGCCGCCATCGGTGTTCCCGGCATATTCGATGTCTATCGCGCTGGCCGCGTCACCATCGTCAATGCACCAGGCTCCGGCATTGCCGATGACAAGGGGGTCTATACCTACATTCCGGAAGTGATCGAGTTTTATACCGGTGAAAAGCCACTGCTCAAGAATGTGAAAACGTGGCGCTGCAGCGAGCCGAAATCACTGCAATATGTTCTCGAGCACCTCAGCGAGCTGGTGGTCAAGGAAGTGCATGGATCAGGCGGCTATGGCATGCTGGTCGGTCCTACCTCTTCAAAACGGGAGATTGAGGCGTTCCGCGCCAGACTGAAAGCAAGGCCGGACAACTATATCGCGCAGCCGACATTGGCGTTGTCTGCGGTGCCGACATTCACGGCCTCCGGCATTGCGCCGCGCCATGTGGATTTGCGGCCTTTTGTTCTTTCAGGTGACCGCGTTCGCATTACGCCCGGCGGCCTGACGCGCGTTGCGCTCAAGAAGGGTTCGCTCGTTGTGAATTCCAGCCAGGGCGGCGGCACCAAAGACACCTGGGTGCTGGAGGATTGATGCTCGGAAGGACGGCCGCATCGCTCTTCTGGATGTCACGCTACATGGAGCGGGCGGAAAACCTGGCACGCCTCCTCGAAGTGGGGCACCGTATTTCATTGATGCCCGGGCGCATCGAAGGCCATCGTGATGAATGGCGCTCCACATTGCTGAGTTCCGCCTGCGAGCAACCCTATCTGCAGAAACACTCCGAGGTGACGGCGGAGAAGGTCATCGAGTTCATCGTTTTCGACGAGGACAATCCGACATCCATCCGCTCCGTGGTGCGGACAGCGCGCAACAATGCGAGGGCGGTGCGCACCGCTCTCACGCGCGATGTGTGGGAGAGCATCAATTCCACCTGGAATGAGCTTGTCACCATCAAGCCTCAGGACATGACCAAGGATCGCATTCCGGTTTTTCTTGACTGGGTGAAGCAGCACTCCATGTCGTTTCGCGGCGCCGTGCTCGGCACCATGCTGCGCAATGAGAACTATTATTTCAGCCAGCTTGGCAATTTTATCGAGCGCGCCGACAATACTGCACGCATTTTGGATGTGAAATATTTCATTCTCCTGCCGAAGCCGACGGATGTGGGCAGCGACCTTGATGCGCATCAGTGGGCGCAAATTTTGAGAAGTGTCTCGGCGCACCGGGCCTATCGCTGGTTCTACCGGGACAGTGCCTACAAGCCTTGGCTGGTGGCGGAGTTCCTGATCCTGCGCGAGGAAATGCCGCGTTCTCTGCTGTTCAGCTACCAGTGGATTTTCACGGCGCTTTCCGGACTCGCGGCGCTGCACGGCAAGACCTACGCCTGTCATACGCAGGCGGGCGAAATTCTCGCAATGCTGCGCAACGGCAAAATGGAGGATATTTTCCAGTCGGGGCTGCACGAATATTTGCAGAAATTCATTACCGCCAACAACTCGCTCTCAATGCAGATTGGGCGCACCTATAATTTCCCGTGAGCCGATGCGCCTGAAAATCCGCCATGCCACGCAATACTCCTATGAAGGGCCTCCGGCCTATCTGGTGCAAAGGCTGCATCTGGAACCTGCGGAGTTCGCAAGCCAGCGCCTGCTCAACTGGTCCATCACCGCGCCGGGCATGGAGGGCGCATTGCGCTATGTCGACGGATACGGCAACAAAGTCCATCTGCTGACGTCCATGCCCGATGCCGAATCCGTGCAGATCGTTTCGGAAGGCGAGGTGGAGACGCAGGATTCGGCCGGCGTGGTCCGGGGCCTTGCTGCGCAGGTGCCCCAGGCGGTTTTCCTGCGGCGCACGCCATTGACCCTGGTGAGCGAAGAAATGGAAGCCTTCGCCAGAAAGTTCGATGCGGCCCAGCCGGCTCTGGAGTTTGGCCACGAATTGATGCGGGCCGTGCATGAGAAAGTGATTTATGAAACCGGCACGTCTCACTCCCATACGACGGCGGCGGAAGCTTTTGCCGATGGCAGGGGCGTTTGCCAGGACCATGCGCATATCATGGTGGCGCTGGCGCGGCGCGTGCGGATTCCGGCGCGCTATGTGACTGGCTATCTCGTGACAGGGGTTGGTGTTTCGACATCGGCGGCCCATGCCTGGGCCGAGATCGCCGTTCCGGACTTGGGGTGGGTTGGTTTCGATGCCGCCAACGGGCAATGCCCAAATGAAGCCTATGTCAGGCTGGGGGCGGGCCATGACGCCATGGCGGTGGCGCCTGTCAGGGGTTCGCGCCGGGGAGGCTCGGCGCCGGAACATCTGACAGTTGAAGTCAGTGTGGAAATCTCGCAACAGTAGCCGCGCTGAAACGGACGGATTCTCTTCGATGACCTATTGCGTCGGAATGCTGCTGGACAAGGGCCTCGTTATGGCTGCGGACACGCGAACCAATGCGGGCGTGGACAATGTCGGCAAGTTCAAGAAGCTCTATACATGGGAATATCCGGGCGACCGCATCTTTGTTTTGCTCACGGCGGGCAATCTTTCAGTGACGCAGAATGTGGTGAGCCTGCTGGCGGAGCGCATTGACCATCCGGCAGAAGGACAGGAGTCGCTCCGGACGGTGGCCACCATGTTCCAGGCGGCGCATCTGGTGGGCGATGCGGTGCATGCCGTGCGCCAGGCGGAAGGCGACCACATCACCGCTAATGGTGAAGCTTTTGCAGTAAGCTTCATTTTTGGCGGGCAGATCGGCAAGGAGCGCACGCGGCTTTTCAATATCTA
>JBIOWL010000267.1:0-2902 GCA_044868645.1 Aestuariivirga sp. | reverse complement strand
TCGACACAGCATTTACAACAAGTTACTGCCTGAATCTGCGCTGCGGTGCACATTTTGCTGCAAAGCAGCTATATTGGGCCATGGCTAAGACTCCAACGCGCACCACTGACAATCCAGAAATCGGCGTCCTCACCCGGACGCGGCCCAAGACCAAGAAGCCCTCGCTCTACAAGGTGCTGATGCTCAACGACGACTACACGCCCATGGAGTTCGTGGTGCATGTGCTTGAGCTGGTCTTCGCCAAGAGCCACGAGGATGCCTACACCATCATGATGCATGTCCACCAGAAAGGCGTCGGCATCTGCGGCGTTTACACTTACGAGGTGGCGGAAACCAAGGTGACGCAGGTCATGGACCTCGCCCAGAAGAATGGCCATCCGCTCAAATGCACCATGGAGAAAGAATAGTTCTCATTCTTGCTCGCAAATTGGCCAAATCATCTTATATTGGTGGCCGATGAGTTGTTGACCCAGGAGTTGCGCGTGCCGACATTTTCCAGAAGTCTTGAAAAGGCCCTGCACCGGGCCCTGTCATACGCGGTCGAACGCAGGCAGGAATATGCCACGCTTGAACATCTTCTCCTCTCGCTCACGGAAGACAAGGACGCCATTGCGGTTCTCAAGGCCTGCTCCGTCGACGTCGACGAACTGCGCGACGACTTGACGGATTTTATCGACAACGAACTTGCCCATCCCGTGACCGATGGTTCCAGGGAGGCAAAGCCCACCGCCGGTTTCCAGCGCGTGATTCAGCGTGCGGTGATTCATGTTCAATCCTCAGGACGGGAAGAAGTGACGGGCGCCAATGTGCTGGTGGCGATCTTTGCCGAGCGTGAGAGCCACGCCGCCTTCTTCCTGCAGGAACAGGACATGACGCGCTATGACGCGGTCAATTTCATCTCGCACGGCATTGCCAAGCGCCCCGGCCATTCCGAATCCCGCGCCATCCGCGGCGCCGAGGAAGAAGGCCAGGAAGACGACAGCAGCGGCCAGCAGCATGGCCCTGGCGGCGCCAAGAAGAAGCAGCAGCAGGAGCAAAGTGCCGTTGAGACCTATTGCGTGGACCTCAACAGGAAGGCCGAGAACGGCAAGATCGATCCGCTGATCGGCCGCGATGCGGAGGTGAACCGCACCATCCAGATTCTCTGCCGCCGCCAGAAGAACAACCCGCTTTTCGTGGGCGATCCGGGCGTCGGCAAGACGGCAATTGCCGAGGGCCTCGCCCGCAAGATAACCAAGAATGAAGTGCCCGAGGTTTTGAAGGGTTGCACGGTCTATCAGCTCGATATGGGCGCGCTTCTTGCCGGCACGCGCTATCGCGGCGACTTCGAGGAACGCCTCAAGGCCGTCATCAAGGAAATCGAAGCCAAGCCCGGCGCCATCATGTTCATCGATGAAATTCACACCATCATCGGGGCAGGGGCCACATCGGGCGGGGCCATGGATGCATCGAACCTGCTGAAGCCGGCGCTCGCTTCCGGCACGCTGCGCTGTATCGGCTCCACCACTTACAAGGAATACCGCCAGCATTTCGAGAAGGACCGGGCGCTGGTCCGCCGTTTCCAGAAGATCGACATCAACGAGCCGTCGATCCCCGACGCCATCGCCATCATGAAGGGCCTCAAGCCCTACTACGAAGAATATCACAAGGTGAAATACACCGACGATGCCATCGAGCAGGCTGTGCAGCTCTCGGCGCGCTACATGTCGGATCGCAAGCTGCCCGACAAGGCGATTGACGTGATCGACGAAACCGGCGCTTCGCTGATGCTGCTGCCCGAAGACAAGCGCATGAAGGTGATCGGCGTCGAGCAGATCGAAGCCACCGTCGCCACCATGGCGCGCATTCCGGCCAAGACAGTGACGCGCGATGATGCAACCGTGCTGAAGAATCTGGATGCGGAATTGAAGCGCATGGTCTTCGGCCAGGACAAGGCGATCGAGCAGGTGGCTTCCGCCATCAAGCTGTCGCGCGCCGGCCTTCGCGAGCCGGAAAAGCCAATCGGCTGCTATCTCTTTGCCGGGCCCACGGGCGTCGGCAAAACCGAAGTCGCCAAGCGTCTTGCCGAAGTGCTGGGCGTCAAGTTCCTGCGCTTCGACATGTCGGAATATATGGAGCGCCATTCGGTCTCGCGCCTCATCGGCGCGCCTCCGGGCTATGTTGGCTTCGACCAGGGCGGCCTCCTGACCGATGGCGTCGACCAGAGCCCCTATTGCGTGCTGCTGCTCGATGAAATCGAAAAGGCCCATCCGGACCTCTTCAACATCCTTCTGCAGGTGATGGACCACGGCAAGCTCACGGACCACAACGGCAAGACCGTCGAGTTCCGCAATGTCATCCTCATCATGACGACCAATGCCGGTGCCGCCGATCTTGCCCGGCCCGCCATCGGCTTCGGTTCAACTGTGAAGCTGGCCGAGGACAACGAGGCGCTGACCCGCATGTTTACGCCGGAGTTCAGGAACAGGCTCGATGCCACGGTGAACTTCGCCCATCTGCCGCCGGAAGTGGTGCGCAAGGTGGTGGAGAAATTCGTACTGCAGCTTGAGGCGCAACTTTCCGAGCGCCAGATCAACATCGAGATTTCGCAGGAAGCCGCCGACTGGCTGGCCAAAAAGGGTTACGATCAGCAGATGGGCGCAAGGCCTTTGGCCCGCGTCATCCAGGACGAGGTCAAGAAGCCGCTGGCGGAGGAAGTGCTCTTCGGTAAGCTCACCAAGGGTGGCACCGTGCGCATTCTCCTCAAGGATGGTGCGCTTTCCTTCGAATATCTCAGCCGCGCCGAGGAACGTTCACGCCTGCCCAAGCCGCCGGAACGCAAGGCTCTGCCGCGCGCCAAGGCCGCCGACGGCGACAAGAAACCGCCTGCGAAGAAGAAGCGGACGGATAGGGTGAAGTAGCC
>JBIOWL010000266.1:0-5391 GCA_044868645.1 Aestuariivirga sp. | reverse complement strand
CGCACTGCGCGCTCCCTCAGAAACAGTTCCTTGATATGCGATCGCTGCAAGATGGGAGCCCAGACTTCGATTTGCACGAGGCTGTCCGGCAGGGACTCGACTTAACCGCAAGGATTGCGGTCGCCGGGGCAGCGTTATGATCTCAATAACGCTCGCGAATCTGATTTGCCAAGTCGTTTCAGGCTGGCGAGGCTCCGGGCTTTGCCGCGCCGAGTGTTCTCGAAATGATCTCAAAGACGTCGGGCGAGAGCTGTGGCGTGACGAGGATACGCCGCATATGCAGTTCCGCCGCCTTCCGGCGCACATCATTGTATTGCTGCCAGGAGCGGAAAGCGGTCGCCATGCGCCCCGCCACCTGTGGATTGATGGCGTTGAGTGCGATGATCGTATCCGCCAGGAAGCGGTAGCCATCGCCATTGGCCCGATGGAAGCCCGCAAGATTGCCGGTGAAACTGCCGATCAGGGCGTAGACCCGGTTGGGCGTCGTCAGCCGGAAATCCGCATGGCTCGCCATCGCTTCCACATGGGCAACGGCATCGGCGCGCGGCCAGGCGCCATGCAATGCAAACCATTTGTCAACAAGGAGATGTTCCTTGCTGTGCCTGTCGTAGAAGGATTGCAGCTCCGTTTTTGCCTCCGGCAATTCGGCAAAGATGATCGCTGACAAGGCGCCCATTTCCGCCGTCATGCTGTGCGGCGCGCGAAGCTCGGCTTGTGCAATCTCAAGGGCTGCGCTGCTGTCCGCCAATGCAAGAAGCGACAGCGCCGCATAGCGCAGGCTCCGCCGCGCCGTTCCGGTCGTATCGGGTGCATAGGGGCCGCTTTCATGTGTCTCGCGCATCTGCTTTGCAAGCTCGCCCTTCGTGGTGTTTGCAATGCTGCGCCGGACGGCGTTGCGCCATTGATGCACGGCATCCGCATCGACATTGCGGCCGATGGCGGCCGTCACTTCTGCCTCACCGGGCAATTGCAGCATCAAAGCCTTGAAAGCATTGTCGAGGGACTTGTCTGCGAGTGTGCCCTGCAATGCCGCTGCAAAGGCCCCGGTGAAATCTTCCTCCGCTCGCTTGCCATCACCGGCAACTTTGCTGAGGAGCAACTTCATGCCAAGCTTCTGCGCTGCTTCCCAGCGGTTGAAGCTGTCGCTGTCATGGCCCATGCGGAAGAGCAGTTCTTCTGTCGATACATTTTCCTTCAGTTCGATGGGTGCGGAAAAACCGCGGTTGAGCGAAAGGTGAGGTCTTTTCGACAATCCATTGAAAGTGAAGGACTGTGACTCTTCCCTGACTTCGATAAGCCCGCTCTTCACGTCGCGGCCCGCATCATCAAGAAGCGCATAGGCGAGCGGCAGATGCTGCGGCAATTTTGTGGGCTGTCCCGGCGTCGGTGGCGTTTTCTGTGTCAGCTTGATCTGGAACGTGCCCGACTTGCCATCATGACTCTCCTCCACCTCGACGATGGGGGTGCCTGCCTGTTCATACCAACGAGAGAAGTGTGAAAGATCGCGGCCTGATGCATCAGCCATGCAGGCAAGGAAATCCTCGATCGTTGCCGCCTCGCCGTCATGACGCGCGAAATAGAGGTCCATGGCCTTGCGGAAAGTTTCTTTGCCGATGAGCGTTTGCAACATGCGGCAGAGCTCGGCGCCTTTGTCATAGACGGTCGCCGTGTAGAAATTATTGATCTCCATATAGGAGGACGGGCGCACCGGATGCGACAGCGGCCCCTGGTCTTCCGGAAACTGACGGATACGGAGCGACTTCACATCCTCGATGCGTTTCACCGCATGGGAGCGCATGTCGCCGGTGAATTCCTGGTCGCGGAATACCGTGAGGCCTTCCTTGAGGCAAAGCTGGAACCAGTCCCGGCAGGTAATGCGGTCGCCTGTCCAATTGTGGAAATACTCATGGGCGATGATACGCTCAATGTTGACATAGTCCGTGTCGGTCGCGATCTCGGGACGCGCCAGGATGTATTTGTCGTTGAAGATGTTGAGGCCCTTGTTTTCCATGGCGCCGAAGTTGAAGTCCGAAACGGCGACAATGTTGAAGACATCGAGGTCATAGACTCTGCCGAAGCGCTGCTCGTCCCAGGTCATCGAGGACTTGAGGCTCTCCATGGCCCAGGCGCAGGCATTTTCCTTGCCCTTCTCCACATAGATGCCGAGCGCCACTTCACGGCCTTCGCTTGTTGTGAAGTTGTCGTGGATCGAGGCGAGATCGCCGCCCACCAGCGCGAAGAGATAGGTGGGTTTGGGATGTGGATCATCCCACACTGCAAAGTGGCGGTTGCTGCCGGGAATTTCTCCGCTCTCGACAGGATTGCCATTGGCAAGCAGCACCGGAAGCTCATTTGCAGCCTCCAGCCGTACGCGATAGGTCGCCATCACATCCGGTCGGTCATAGAAGAAGGCAAAACGCCGGAAGCCTTCCGCCTCCATCTGAGTGCAAAAAATACCGTTCGATACATAAAGACCCGAAAGCGCCGTATTGGCGGAAGGGCTGCAACCTTGCGAAATCTCCAGCGCAAAGCCTTTGTTGGGCGGATTGTGGATGGTGAGCTTGTTGTCCTGATAGCTGTAGGCACTTTCAGGCAGTGGTTGGCCGTCTATGGCAATGCCGTGCAGCGCAATGCCCTCGCCATCAAGCACAAGCGGACTCGGATGATTGCTGCGCGGGGCAACCGAAAGCTTGCTTGTGATGCGTGTGTCCTGTGCATCAAGCCTCACCGTCATCTCCACATGCTGGATGGCATAGGGTGTGGGCGCATAGTCCTTGAGATAAATGGTCTTCGGTTCGGCGGTCATTTTCTACATATCCAAATGTGGGATGCGGGGTTCTACAGTGTGCCGTTTGCGCCGTCTACAAAGCCGGTCATAGTGCACTCATGCGTGTTCCGATTAACTGGTATGAAATCCGTAAGTTTGCAGACGGCGTGTCGCTGATCTCCGAACGTTACGCGCAAGACTGGATGCGTTGTAACATGTGGCTGATTGAGGGCAGGGACCAGGATATTCTTGTCGATGCTGGCATGGGCCTACGCCCGCTCAGGGCGGAGATCGCGCGATTGCGCGAGAGGCCGGTGGCGTGCGTGTGCAGCCATTGCCACTTTGATCATATCGGCGGGGCACATGAATTCGATGTGCGCCTCGGGCACAAGGCCGATGCCGACGTTCATGCCAATCCCGACCTTGACCGCACCTGCGCCCGTGCCTGGCTCGCCGGAGATTTGCTGACCGCGCTGCCATTTGCTGGCTATGACTTGAAAGACTTTGCCATCACACCAGCACCGCTCACAGGCTATCTGGACGAGGGCGATGCACTTGATCTCGGCGACCGCGTCTTGCATGTCTTTCATCTCCCCGGCCATGCGCCAGGTTCTATTGCGCTCTATGAAAGCAAAACTCGAACGTTCTTCAGCGGTGATGTGATTTATGACGGTGGCTTGATCGACAATGCCTGGCATTCCGATCCTGCGGCCTATGAACATTCATTGCGCCGCCTCAGAGAAATCCCGATTGAAGTGGTCCATGCCGGCCATGATGAGAGTTTCGGCCAGGAACGCCTGCTTGAGCTGATCAACACCTATTTGGCAGGTGGCCTGAGGCTCGGCGATGCCGCCGAGTTTGTGCGGAAAATGTCGAGGAAAACTGGCCAATCTGGCGATTAGTGACCTGTTATCCGAATTCGGCTAAGCAGCCCGGATGCCCAAGACAGTCCTTCTTCTGAACGGCCCCAACCTCAATCTCCTTGGATTGCGGCAGCCAGAGATTTACGGAAAGCAGACCCTGCAGGACATCGAGAAGGCCTGCGCCGCTGCCCTGAAGGAAGGCGGCCTCGCACTCGAAACCTTCCAGTCCAATTCGGAATCGGAACTCATCGAGCGCATCCACAAGGCGCGGGGCAATGCCGATGCCATCATCATCAATCCTGGCGCTTACTCGCATACGTCGATTGCTCTCCTGGATGCCCTCAACGCTTTTGATGGCCCTGTGGTTGAAGTTCACATCTCGCAAATTTTCAAGCGCGAGGCCTTCCGTCATCATTCCTATGTCTCGGGCAGGGCCGATGCCGTACTCTGCGGCTTCGGCGTTGCCGGCTACACCATGGCCTGTGAATGGATGATCGGGAAACTGTAATCTTTCAAGTAGCGGCGCTACTCAAATATCCGGATAGTCGTGCGCCAATTCCCGCAGCGCCGCTCTCACGGTTTCCATGTGCGGATTGATGGCGAGCGCTTCTTCCAGCGACTGCTTGGCCGCGCTGATCTTGCCTTGCTCGGCGTAGATCACGCCCCGTCCTGCCAGCGCGCCGAAATGGCGGGGCTCCATCTCCAACACTTGTTCGATGTCGGCGAGCGCCTCGTCATAACGCTTCATTTTGTAATAAAGCGTGGCGCGCCGGTCCAGCGCCTCCACATATTCGGGATAGGTGCCGACAAGTTCGTTCAGCATCGTTTCCGATGTAGCGAGCGCGCCGTCCGTTAACGCCAAACTCGCCTGACGCAGCAGGAGTTCCGCTGTGGGCGAAGGATTCTGATGCCAATTGGCCCAGATCTTGTCTTCAATCTGCTTGGCATCTTCAAGGCTCGCAGCGCGCAGGGCGCCGAACAGCCGGTCAAGCTCGCGGGCCGCCTTCACGGCAGGATCGAGCGGCTGCACCGGTAATGTCACCTGAGAGGAGCTATCGCTGTCGCGGTTTGTCTCCTGCGCGGCAACCGGAGCGCATAGTGCCAGAAACAGGACGGGCAGAACAAAGGCCTTCATACCAGTTATCATGCCACAGATTCCTGGGCATAAAAACGGCAACCGCGCCCGAGAGGCTCCGGCGCGGCGCAATTTTCAGTGATAGTGGAGATTAACCCTGGCGCGCCTTGAAGCGGGGGTTGGTCTTGTTGATGATATAGACCCGGCCCTTGCGGCGGATGATCTTGTTGTCGCGATGGCGCTTCATCAGGCCTTTGAGCGAGTTGCGGACTTTCATTGTAACACCTATGTGGAAGGCCAAGGCCATCCGGATGAATGGGATGGCGCTTCATAGTGAGGGCGTAAGGACCTGTCAACTCAGGTACCGCAGACAATTAACAAACTGAAATGTCTCAAGAATTACTCACAAACAGCAACTTCCTGATCACCCTCGCCATCGCTTTGGCAGCCATGACAGTGGTGGGAATCGTCGCCTGGCGGGAGAAGCAGCCGCGCCAGGGCCTTAATCCCAGCCTGGTGCCCGCAACACCCGTTATGCTGTTTTCCGGCATCATAGCGCTGCTGGCCATCGTCCATCTCGTCAATCTCCTGGGCGTCCATACGGGTAGATAGCCCTGGCGGCCCTAGCTTAAGTACAGGCCGGCGTAGCGTTTGCGCAGTTCCGCCTTCTGCACTTTGCCCATGGC
>JBIOWL010000265.1:0-10833 GCA_044868645.1 Aestuariivirga sp. | reverse complement strand
TGGTCCTTGCCGTGAGCGCGTTCATTTATGTCGGCGCGCTGTCGCGGCCAGGCGAAAACCGGCGCAATGCGCTTCTCGGCCTTGCGATAGTGCCAGCGCTTGTTGCGATGGCGGTCGTCGCTGAACTTTCTGCGCTGCCAGCAGATGCGTGGGCAGCGGCGATGATCGGCCGGAACAGCATGGTCTGTTTGACATACATAACAATCGTCGGACTGGGCCCGCTTGCAGTCTTCCTGTGGACCCTGCGTTACAGCGCGCCCATGAATCCCGCCCTGGCTGGCTCGGCCGCCGGGCTGCTCGCCGGTGGAATCGCCGCCAGCTTTTATGCTGCCCATTGCACTGATGACTCCCCGTTATTTGTCGCCATTTGGTACACAGTTGCCATCGCAACTCTTGCCATCCTTGGCGCAGCGGCTGCCAGCCGGCTGGCGCGGTGGTAATCTGGATGGGGGATTACTCCGGGAGCATGATTTCGCAGCCGGCGAAACTCTCTGCCAAGGTGCGGCGTGCCGCAAATCCCGATTTGAGGTTCCAGCAGTTGACGATGCCGATGCGGAAGCCGCCGGGCGGCATGGGGTGGGCATCGCCCGCTTTCGCCTCGTAATAGGTGATCTGCAGGCTAGCCACATCCGGCATGGCGCGGATCAGTGATTGCCTTTCGGCGGAAGGATGCTTCGGTACGATGCCATGACCCGCAAAGAGCGGAAGGGAGTAAGCCTCTCGCCTGTCACTATCATCGTAATTCCATGTGCCTTTCTCATAAAGCCGGACGAGTGCATCAAGCCAGCCTTCGCCATAAAGATCGCACCACTGGTCGGCAAAGCGCAGGTGCATCTCAATGATGCGACCACCAATCGACTCGAAATTCACCATGCCGGTGTAGCCTTGCATGTTTGCCGCAATCCAAGCGCGGAGATAGGCGGTTAAATCCTCGCGGCCGTCCTTCTCGATCGTCCAATGCTTGAAGGTGCCGCCACGCCAGGCAATTCCGTGAGTGTGGCGCAGCCATTTGCATTCACCGCGCACCACCGCGCAGTCTGTTGAAACATGCTCCCCGGTGAGCAGGGCCATCCACATGTGACCGTCCCGCCGGAAACGCTCGAATTCTTCTGCAGAATGAATCACCCGGCTGTCCACTCCCATGCCTTTGAGGTTGATGGCGGGCTTGGAGAAAACCGGGAATCGCTCCGGCATGGTGTCGTGGGTGCCGGAGGCCAGGCCCTGGCTTTTGGCGATATTTACCTTGTTGTAGGTCCAGCGCCATTCGGGATACCACTCCCAGCTGTCGATATCGTCGGTTGGGATGCGGACATGCGGCGGGCAGCGGATGCCTTCAAAGTATTGAAATCGCCACGGGTCTCGTTCAAAAATGGGCATGACCGGAAGATAATCACATCGTTTGATCAAGGCTTAATCACATTGCCGTGCCAAAGCCTGTCAGTTGCCACAGAATTGCCACATGACGGGAACCGCCGGCCGTGCCATATCGTTTTCGTTCATGTTCAGTTCAGGTCAATATCCTCAGAGTCGGCCCATGGGGACCACCCGGAGAAACCGTAACAGGAGAAAACCATGAAGAAGCTAATCCAGATGATGACTGCAGCCGCGCTGGCCTTGAGCGTGGCCGTGCCGGCCACCATTGTGATGTCGGATGATGCCCTTGCGCTCACCAAGAAGCAGGCGCGCAAATGCCATTCCTATGCCCGTCATAAGGCCAAGCAAAAAACCAACGGCTCGGCACTCACCGGCCTTATTGTTGGTGGCGTTGGCGGTGCATTGCTGGGCGATGCTGTTGGCGGCAAGAAGTCCACGATCATTGGTGGCGCTGGTGGCGCCGCAGCTGGTTTGGCGGTGGGCGGCAGCCAATATGACCGCTACTATCACAGGTACTATACTCGCTGCGCGGCTCAGTATGACGAGGATTACGAAGACGACGACTACTGAGTTTTGCTGAATGCCAGGACTATTGAGGGCCGGGATTTCTCCCGGCCCTTTCATTTTTGAACTACGCCATGGCCTTTTCGAGGTTCTTGTCGACAGCCTGGATGAAGCCTTCTGTCGTGAGCCATTGCTGCTCGGGGCCCACAAGAACGGCGAGGTCCTTGGTCATCTTGCCTTCCTCGATGGTGGCGACCGTCACTTTTTCGAGCGTTTCGGCAAAAAGTTTCAGCTTGTCATTGCCATCCAGCTTGGCGCGGTGCTTGAGGCCGCCGGTCCAGGCGAAGATTGACGCGGTGGAATTGGTGGAGGTGGCCTTGCCCTGCTGGTGCAGGCGGTAGTGGCGGGTTACTGTGCCATGGGCGGCTTCGGCTTCCACGGTCTTGCCGTCTGGCGTCATCAACACGGAAGTCATCAGGCCCAGCGAACCATAGCCCTGTGCCACAAGGTCGGACTGCACATCGCCGTCATAGTTCTTGCAGGCCCAGACATAGCCGCCGGTCCACTTCATGGCGCTTGCCACCATGTCATCGATCAGGCGGTGCTCATAGACGATCCCGGCCTTGTCGAAGTCCGCCTTGAATTCGGCATCGTAAACCGCCTGGAAGATATCCTTGAAGCGGCCGTCATAGGCCTTGAGGATGGTGTTCTTGGTGGAGAGGTACACCGGGAATTTGCGGGAGAGTCCGTAGTTGAGCGAGGCACGGGCAAATTCCTTGATGCTCTCATCGAGATTGTACATGGCCATGGCAACGCCGGCGCCCGGGGCTTTGAACACTTCCTTCTCGATCACCTTGCCGTCGTCGCTGACGAACTTGATGGTCAGCGTGCCCTTGGAAGGGAAAGTGAAATCGGTGGCACGATACTGATCACCGAAGGCATGGCGGCCGATGATGATGGGCTTGGTCCAGCCGGGCACGAGGCGCGGCACGTTCTGGCAGATGATGGGCTCACGGAAAATGACGCCGCCAAGAATGTTGCGGATGGTGCCGTTGGGCGACTTCCACATCTGTTTCAGATTGAATTCCTTCACGCGCGCTTCATCCGGCGTGATGGTGGCGCATTTGACGCCGACGCCATGCTGCTTGATGGCGTTGGCGGCGTCGACCGTCACCTTGTCCTCGGTCTTGTCGCGGTTCTCGACGGAGAGGTCATAGTAGTGGAGATCAATGTCGAGATAGGGAAGGATCAGTTCCTTCTTGATCTGTTCCCAGATGATGCGTGTCATCTCGTCGCCATCAAGCTCGACGACGGGTTTTGCGACTTTGATCTTGTCCATGAAATCCTCTGAAAGACGGGCTGTGAAAAAGTGGCGCGGCTATAGCAGGGAGGCTAAGTAGGAGCAAATGCAACGAAGGGAGGGATTGGATGATAGCGGGTTCTTGCCATTGCGGCGTGGTTTCCTGGACGTTTGAAGGTACGCCGAAATCCGCGACGAGTTGCACCTGCACCGTTTGCAGGAGATATGCGGTGCTCTGGGCCTATGGCTATGAGGGGGAAAATATAAAGGTGTCTGGCCGAACCAGGATCTATGCCCGCGAAGAAAAGAATATCGGCTTTCACTTCTGTGAGGTTTGCGGCTGCATGGCCTATCACCGCGATCTCAATGCTGACAAGAATGGGCGGCGCGAGATTGCCGTCAATCTACGGCTGGCGGAGCCGGGAGATGTGGCCGCCATTCCCATCAGGCGCTTTGACGGCCTGACGACTTGGAAGGACATGCCGGATCGCGGCGAACATGTGCGCGATTTGTGGAGCTGATTGCCGCCGCATCCTATTGGATACGGCGGTGTTTCGTTCAATCGGGAAGGCCCTCGCGGACAATTCTCATGTCGACATCGCTGCGGCTGAGACCAATATCGGCCAGCATGCGGTCGTCAAGGGCGCGAAGGCGGCGCAGGTCGGCGCGTACCCTGAGGTGTTGCTTCAACCACACGGTCAATGAAGCCGCTGGCGTGGAGGGCAGGGCGGCATAGGCTTTAAAGAGGAATGCTATGGCGCTGGTTTTCATGGTGAGTCTCCTTAGGCCGCAACGCTGTTGCATACAGCGATTTCAGCAATGTGACGGTGGTCAGTGCCGCAGCAGCCGCCCAGCACGTTCACGTGTTTGTGGCGGTCACGGATGGCGCGGTACTGCAGGCCCAGTTCAACCGGGTTGCCGTCATCAAGATCCGTTGCCTTATCGAGTTCCGCATGGCTGCGGTGCGACGCGTTGGCCCTGATGCCGCGGATGCGCTTCACCCAATCCATGTTGCCGTCGAGCTTGCCCTCGAAGTGTGTCGGGTGGGCACAGTTCACCATGTAATAGGCGGGTGTGTACTCCGTGCGATTGTCCACGGCTTCAATGGCGTGCTGCAGTGTTTCACTCGATGGCAAGCGGCCATCGGTTTCCACGGTGAAAGAGATCACCACAGGCATGCCTGCCGCCTTTGCGGCGCGCGTGAGCCCCACTGCCTCGTTGACGTTGGTCATGGTGATGGCAGTGATGAGGTCGGCAGACGTATCTTTGAACACCTGCGCCTGTCCTGCGTGATAGCTTTGCGCTTCCGCCTCGCTCATGATGCGGCCGGGATCATAGCCATCGCCGCGCGGGCCGATGCAGCCCGAGATCGGCATGGGGCTTGCCGCAGATTCAAATTCATTCCGCAGATCTTCCATCAACGCGATGGCGGAGCGGTTGAAATTGGCGATTTCCTTGGCCGAATAGCCGAGCTTGTCGCCCCAATCGGCGCTGGCGCGCCAGGTGGGGGATTCGAGCACAAAGCCGGTTCTGTGCTGGCGCGCGATGCGGGCATAGGGCTCGTAATATTTGCGGAGCGCGCGCTTGCCTTCCTCCGTCTTCAGAAGATCGAAGGCCGCGAAATAGGGAAGCTCATGCCCTTCGAGGTAGATGAGCGTTGTTTCAATGCCGCCGTCGGTGAGGAACAATGCATCGCCGAGCTGCGGCAGGTTGTGCCGGTATTTGGTCATGTGTGTCTCCAATGAATTTGTGAAGCAGTGCTGCTTCGTCGGCGCGGTTTATGGCGATGCAACACTCACGCGGATAGTGAACCCGTGGGCCAGTTCTGCGGCTTTTTTGAACCAAACAGATTCAATGTGTTATGCCGCAATGTCCTATTTGTATTGTCGGGTATTGAGCGGGCAACTGTACTTGCGGTACAGTAGGGGATGACCGTTGCAACCCTCAAGAAGCTTCCTGACACGCGCGAGCGCATTCTCGATGTCGCCGAGGATGCGGTTTTGCAGAAGGGATTCGGCGCCACATCGATCGAGGAAATCATCGCCGCCGTGGGCATCACCAAGAGCGGTTTCTTCTATCATTTCCGGGACAAGAGCGATCTCGCCAAGGCGCTGCTGCAACGCTATGTGGATCGCGAGAACATCGTGCTCGACGAACTCTTCGACCGGGCCGACGAACTGAATGACGATCCCCTTCATGGGTTTCTTGTGGGCCTCAAGATGCTGGCGGAAATGATGGCAGACCTGCCCAACGGGCATCCGGGCTGCATCGTCGCCACCGTCTGTTACCAGGAGCAGCTCTTCAACCGCGACGTGGTGGAACTGAATGCACAGGCGATGCTTTCCTGGCGCAAGCGCTTCCGTGAACGCTTTGAACTGATTGCAGAGCGCTATCCGCCGCGCGTGGATGTCAATCTCAGTGATCTTGCCGACATGGCGACGGGGCTTGTAGACGGCGGCATCATCATTTCGCGCGTACTCAAGGACAAGAACGTGCTGCCGCGGCAGGTGATGCTCTATCGCGCCTTCGTGCGCTCGATCTTTCTCGGAACCGAAAACGGTTAGCAGGGTCTCTGCTGTGCTGGGCGCATCGCCTTGGGGCCCTGGATTTTTGAGGCTAGCATTTAGCGGACGGGAGCGATCCAGAGAGCAGCGGGAGGACGCCAATGGCAAAAGCAAAGTCTGCGCCGTTCGACATTTCCGGCGAGACGTGGGACAAGGCGGTTGAGGCATTTCCGGGATTCTGGGTGATCGCCACCCGACATCACCCCGCGGGCTCGAAATTCAATCCAGAAATCAACAATCGGTGCCTGGTGTTAAAGCTGAATGATGCCAGCACTGGCGGCAAGCCGGTGCTTTTGATCGTCAATGCCGTCGATGGCGCGGCGATAGCCGAGGTGCGCCGCATCGAGAAGGAAACGAAGCTCAAGGCAAAATACCTGGTTGCGCCGGGCGCAGGGCACAGCCTTCACCTGGCGGAATGGCATGATGCCTTTCCGGATGTTGTCGTGTTGACGGGGCCTGTCAGGATTCCCCGCGTTGCAGCCGGCAAGAAGCTGGCCACTTCCAAGCGCTTCCGCATCTTCGACCACGAAGACCCATTGCCCATGTTCAAGGGGCAGCTTGAGGCGGTGAATTTCGACGGCGTCGGCGGCTTCAAGGAGGCGCAGACCCCATATGAAGGCGGCAAGGACTCAAAGTTTTTGTTTCTGAAGGTCATGCTGGGCAACATGCCGCCAAAGGACCCATATGATGAGCTGTGGCTCTATCATGTGCCTTCGCGGACGATCTTCGGCGGCGAAAACCTGGGATGGCGTCTTTCCCGGAAAGATTGGAGCGCCATGGGTTTCATGTTCAGGATGATGATGAAAGCCGAACAGGTTTTTGTCATGACGGGCCCGCGGCCGGTGCTGGACAAGGCGAAGGTCGCCGCAAACTGGGCGAAGATACTGGCCTGGCCCGCGGAGAATCTGTTCTCCTATCACGACACGCTCGGCACCGGGCAAGTGGGCGGTGCACAGGCGGCGCTGCGTGCGGCTGTGGTCGAGGCAAAGCAGATTGCGGCTTGAAAGTTTTGTGAAAGGCTTCAGGGCCCCGTCAGCCAAACCCGCAACGGGGCCACTTCGGCAAAGCCACAGGCCTTGGCTGCGATGAGGTCATCGCCGCGCTCATACCCCACAACAGGCAAGTCACTTTGTAGCGATTGTACGGCATCTGCCGCAGCGGCAAATGAGGCGCCAAAGACATTGGATAGCCCCACGACATCTTCTGAAAAATTGGCGATGGCGCCGCCGATAATTTCGCCATTGTGAACCTGCGCCATCACGTAGAAACCCGGCTCGTCCAGCAATGGCTCCTTGAACACGGTGACCGGCGTTGGAGAACCATTGGCCGCCCAAGCCGCTTCCCATTTTCGCAACTGCGCCGGCCATTTGACCTGAATCCAGCTATCGGGGCGCTTCACCTTTGCGGGATCGCGCCAAATCCACTGCGCTTCAAACAATATTTCGAAGCCATCTGATGAGACATCAAGGGTGCAGAAAGTATCCTTGAAGCTCCAGGGGTGGGTGAGCAGCCACCTCAAATCAGTGATCCTTGCGAGCTGCTCGATCGTGTTTTCAGGCGATAAAGTTACGAGTTGCGAATAATAGGGCGGGGGTTTCTCAGTGCTTATCCAGCATGAGCGGTCTCGCACCCAGGTGAGGCGCTGCGCATCGAATACAGCGCCATAGAAATCGGCATTGTTGCCGGCGCATGCCGTGGCCCGGGCTTCGAGTGACATGTCAACACTTTAACATGACAGCCATGTTTTGACAGGTGCCAAGGGCCGATGCTCTATCGCGCCTTTGTGCGCTCGATCTTCCTCGGCACCGAGAACGGCTAGATTTGCGCTTCCGATAATTTCAGTTCAAGACCTCCGACATCTTTGGACGGCTCGCTACATATGCGCGGTGAACTTCAATATACATCCGCTCATACAGCGCATCTACCTCTGCAGGCGGCATGAAGCCTTTTGTGAAGCCCGCCGCCAAGGGTTCGAAGGCGATTTCTGTGGCGCGAATCATATGCGCAAGCAGGGTCCTCGGATCCTCGGTGCCAACAGCAATGCGTATGGTGGTGCGCGAGATGCCGGCTTCGCGCAGCGCCTCGTCTGACATTTCCGAATGGCTAGTCAGGGCAGGACAGAGCACCACGGTATTGGTCTGGCCGAGGCTGACCTGCAAGCCAAAAACCGGTTCCAGCAAATCGAAGAAGGCCTTGAAGGACTCGCGCGGCAAGGGTTGCTCGCCGGGGTGCGGCTCGAAGTCAATGGTGAACAGTGGCGCGGGAAGCCCGAGAAACATGTTGGCTTCGCGCATGGCGGAATTGGGATGGCCCGGCACGGCGGAGCAATTGACGTTGATGCGCGGATGGCGGGCAAGAGCCTGGGCGAGCACCGTGGTCGTGATGCACTTGGCGAGCATACGCAATTCGAGGGTGCGCATTCCGTTGATCACCTCGTAAGCCTTGTCGGCATCCAGAAAAGCGCCCTTGATGTAGTAGACATTCCAGAACAGCGTCTGGTCCCAGGTGACGGTCTCAACACGCCCTCCAGGCCGCCGGATTTCCGTGCTTGCGCCCTTGGGCAGGAACATGTCCTCGTTACGGGCAATGACAACGCCTGCAGTCGTCGCGCCATAGCCGGCCAGGTCCTTTGTATAGGAGTGAATGACAAAGTCCGGGCGTTCCATGGGATCCGGCCGGCGCAGGACCGGCTGAAGGAAAGGTGTGCCGACGGTGGCATCGCAGATCACGGTGTGGCCGCCAGCGTGGGCTGCACGGGCTATGCCGGCGACATCCAGCACATGGCCGTGCGGATTGCAGGGGCTTTCGAGGTAGACGTAAATTCTGCGGCCGGCAGCGAGGCGCCCGGCATGCTTTCCTTTGGCAAGGTCAAGCGCCCTGGCGAAGTCGGCGGTCTCATATCCATCGAACCACTCGACAGCAACATCAAGATTGCTGCGCTTGCCATACCAGTCATGCAGAAGCTGATAGACGCCGCCATAGATGTTGCGGCTGGAAAGCACGATATCCTGATAGCCGACGAGGTGGGCCAGTGTTGAATCAACAGCCGCCATGCCGGAATTGAAGTTCCAAGCGAAATATTCATGGGCAAGTGGCCCAGCCTCCACATCGACAATGTGGTTGGCAAGGCTGACCGACGTTGGATTGAGCAGGCGCGAATAGATTTCGTGCAGCAGTTCTTTGCCCTTGAATGCGTCCTCAACCCATTCGACGCAAGCATAGAGGTAGGTTGCCGTGCGTGCGACCACGGGCGTTGCCGAGAAGATGGCGGTGACATTGTCAAAGATTGGATAGGGCCCCCGTGCAGCGGCACCGTCCTTCATCGAAATGGAATGATAGGTGGCGCGCATGGGCGACTGCAGATTGTCGAGAATCTTCGCGAGCTGGAAGCAGGCAAAGCGTTTGGCGTTGAACCATGCGATGCGATCTGCGCGGTCAAGCTCAGAGAGGCTGCGCATCGTCACGTCGGCCAGTTCCTGAACGCCGGTATTGGCCCGATAGAGGTTTTCGGTGAGCCGCGTCATCGCCTTTCCGTAGACACTCTCCGGATCGATGCCAAAATGGCGGAGCTGTTCGGCGGAAAGTTCGGCGGGCGAACCGGCATTTGTGGTGTTGCGGAGCGGGCTGAGCTGGCGGGCGC
The DNA here is from genome assembly GCA_044868645.1 of Aestuariivirga sp. GTDB lineage: Bacteria > Pseudomonadota > Alphaproteobacteria > Rhizobiales > Aestuariivirgaceae > Aestuariivirga. The sequence continues at coordinate 1,451 of JBIOWL010000265.1, read as the reverse complement.
TGTTCAGGTTGGCGGTTGCGGACATGATCGCCTCCTCGGTTTTCAACTGATATCTATTGTAGCGCAGTGCTGGTGGCAGATCTCAAATCATATGAAGACTTTGTGCGAAGGCAAATTCACGCCATTCCGGGGATCGCAGCGATTGAAACAAGCTTTGCTATGGTGCGATCAAGCGCACATCCGTATTCCCGGGCTACCAACTTAAACTACGCTCTTTTTGTTTTGGGCCTTTTCGCCGCCTTGGCAGGCAGGGTGGCGTTAAAGGCCAGCGCCATGGCAATCCAACGCTTCATGGCGGCGTCGCTTTCCACTGACTTGGCATTGATGAGGATGAAGCCTTCCATCACGCGGCCCTTCATTTCCATCGCAGAGGCGCCGGGAAGCTTCAGTGCGGCGGCGTGACCTTCCTTGCCGACGCGGGCCATCATGCCATCCCGGAAAGTTCCAACAAGCATATTGCCGCGCACCATGAAGCAGGTGCCGCCGAACATGCGCTTGCTTTCCGGCTTTTCGGCAGCGAGAGCTTTCGCAAGGCGGTCTTCAAGAGACATGCGGTTCACTCTAGCATGACCGCCATGCTTTGACAGGCGCTATCGGCCATGGCACGGAAAGCCGATGAGCGACACCGAAGCCGCACAACCTTCCGGCAATGCCTTTCACTATCCGCGTTTCGTCAAACACCTGCTCGCCCTGGGCGCACATGGCTTTGCAGCGCAGATCCTCGTGGTGGCGGTTGGCTGGCAGGTCTATGACATTACGCGTGACCCGTGGGACCTTGGCCTCATCGGCTTGTCGCAGTTCCTGCCAGCGCTGCTCTTGGTGCTGGTGACGGGGCTCACGGCGGACCGTTTCAACCGGCGGCTGATCCTGGCGCTTTGCCTGGCGCTGGAGTTCTGTGTTGCAGCGGGTCTGGTGATCTTCACACTTTCGCACCCGACAGGTGTAGCCCCGGTGTTTGTGCTCCTGGCACTTCTGGGAGTGGCGCGGGCCTTCTTCAATCCGGCGTCCGATGCGCTGTCGCCAAACCTTTTGGCGCGCGAGGCCATACCGCACGGCATTTCACTCAATTCGATGAACTGGCAGATCACAACCATTACCGGACCCGTGCTGGGCGGGCTGCTCTACGGCTTTGGCGGCCACATCGCTTACGGTGTTGCCGCGGCTTTGCAGCTTCTGGCCATTGTGCTGGTGATCTGGATCGGGCGCGTGCGCCAAGACAACCATGTGGAGGAGACGACGATCTCCACGCTGCTGGCGGGTTTCCTCTTCATCAAATCGGAACCACTCGTGCTGGGGGCGATCTCGCTCGATCTCTTTGCCGTGCTGCTGGGCGGGACCTATGCGCTGATGCCGATCTATGCGCGTGATATTCTGCAGGTCGATGAACTCGGGCTTGGTTTCCTGCGCGCCGCGCCCGGTGCGGGCGCCATGGTGATGGCGCTATGGCTCGC
>JBIOWL010000264.1:0-4335 GCA_044868645.1 Aestuariivirga sp. | reverse complement strand
CTCGGCCACAACTATCCCAACAGCGATTGGTACAAGGATGCCTACGCCCTGGTATCGAGCGACGGCAAGGCGCCGGTCGCAAACAAGGAATCCTGGATCTCCCGGGCCTTCAAAAAAGTGACAGGCTAATCCGGTAGCGCGGGCACAAGCCTTGCGGTTATAGTGCGGGTCATGCTCACGGCTCTTTCCATCCGCGACATAGTCCTCATCGAGAAACTGGATTTACAATTGGAATCCGGGCTTTCCGTGCTGTCCGGCGAAACGGGCGCCGGCAAGTCCATCCTGCTCGATTCGCTTGGGCTAGCATTAGGAGCGCGAGGCGATTCCTCGCTCGTGAGAACCGGCCAGAGCAAGGGAACGGTGACCGCCGCCTTCAGCCTTCCCTCCAGCCATCAGGCCCATGCCTTTTTGAAAGAACAGGAGATCGACGCCGAGGGTGAAATCGTCGTCAAGCGCGTGCAGATGGCGGAAGGCGCAAGCCGCGCCACCATCAATGATCAGCCGGTGGGCATCAATGTCCTGCGCCAGCTTGCAGCCATGCTGGTTGAGTTGCATGGCCAGCATGCCGACCGCGCGCTCGTAAACTCATCGGCCCATCGCGACCTCCTCGATGCCTTTGGTGGATTGGAGGGGAAGGCCGATGAAGTGGCAGTGCTGTGGAAGGCTGCCAGTGATGCCTCAACGGCATTGGCCGAACACCGCGAAGCCATGGCCCGCGCAGAGGCTGAGCGCGACTACATCGAACATGCCGTGAAAGAATTGGCGGAACTCGCTCCTGAACCAAATGAAGAGCAACTGCTTGCCGAGAAGCGCCAGCTGATGATGCAGTCCGAGCAATATGTCTCGGCACTCGACGAAGCCGAACAGGTGCTCGATGGCGGCTCGGCGCTGGAATCACGGTTGAATGCGGCGCTGAGAAGGCTCGAACGCCGCAAGGATGGGGCGGGCGGCAGGCTGGATGAAGCTTGCGGCGCGCTTGACCGCGTATTGCAGGAAGTCTCGGAAGCCCTGCGCTCCATTGACGGCGCGAAAAAACAATTCTCCTTTGATCCCTCGGATCTCGAGAAATCGGAGGAACGGCTTTTTGCCTTGCGTGCGGCGGCGCGCAAGCATCGTTGCACCGTCGACGATTTGGCTTCTGTGCGGCTACGGCTGGAAGGCGATCTCAAAGCCCTGACGGATGGCGGTGCAAAACTCGCACGATTGGAGCGGGACGCTGCCAACAAGAGGCGCGCCTTTGAGCAGGCTGCTGACGACTTGAGCGCAGCGCGGAAAAAAGCAGCCAAGCAGCTCGACAAGGCTGTGATGGCCGAGCTTCCAGCCCTCAAGCTTGAGAAGGCCCATTTCGAGACAATGGTTGCAACCGACGCCGCAACGCCAGGCGCCCATGGCATCGACAGAGTTGAGTTCCAGGTCTCGACCAACCCCGGAACGCCGTTGCAGCCTTTAATGAAAATTGCCTCCGGCGGTGAGTTGGCGCGCTTTATGTTGGCCTTGAAGGTCGTGCTTGCGGCCAAGGGTTCTGCACCTGTCCTCATCTTCGATGAAATAGATACAGGTGTTGGTGGCGCGGTGGCCGATGCCATTGGCAGGAGGCTCTCCCGATTGGCGGAAGGACTTCAGGTGATCGCCGTCACCCACTCACCACAAGTTGCCGCCCGTGCGGCCCAGCATCTCCTGATTTCCAAGATGGAGGATGTCGGCTCCAAGCGTATGGTAACGCGCGTACAACCCCTCTCGGCGAAGAGCCGCAAGGAGGAACTGGCACGCATGCTCTCCGGCGCCACTGTGACAGATGCCGCGCGCGCCCAGGCCGATGCCTTGCTGGCGGGGCAAGGATAATCCATGTCAGCTGCGACGGTGCCTGCAACGATTACTGCCGCGCGCAAGCGCCATGCTGAGCTTGCAGCGGAAATCGCAGTGCATGATGCGGCCTACTTCGAAGAGGACGCGCCCACCGTTTCGGATGCCGCCTATGATGCGCTGCGCCAGGAACTGCTCGAAATCGAAAAACGCTATCCGGAACTGGCGAGCGCTGCATCTCCCTCGCAAAAGGTAGGTTCTGCGCCGGCAGGAAAATTCGCCAAGGTCCGCCACCGGGTTCCCATGCTGTCACTGGCCAACGCCTTTGATGAAGAGGATGTGCGCGACTTTCTTGGCCGTGTCCGGCGTTTTCTGAATCTGGGCGAAAGCGCCGAACTTGCTATCACTGCCGAACCCAAGATCGACGGACTCTCGCTTTCGCTGCGTTACGAAGGCGGTAAGCTGGTTGAGGCCGCAACGCGCGGCGATGGCGCGGAAGGCGAGAATGTTACCGCCAATGCAATGACCGTGAAGGACATTCCGCGCCAGCTCAAGGGCCATGCGCCGAAGCTGATCGATATTCGCGGTGAAGTTTATATGGACAAGACCGATTTTGCCGCCATGAATGCCAGGCAGGAGAAGGCGGGCGAGAAGGTCTTTGCCAATCCCCGCAATGCGGCGGCAGGCTCACTGCGTCAGCAGGATGCTAGCATTACAGCTTCGCGGCCTCTGCGCTTTTTCGCCTACTCCTGGGGCGAGGCGCCGGAACTGCCTGGCGATACGCAAATGGAGATCATTAATGCCTTTGCCAAATGGGGCCTGCCGGTCAATCCGCTGATGAAGCTGTGCAAGTCGGCTGATGAGTTGCTCGCTCACTACCGCCTGATTGAAAGCCAGCGCGCCACGCTGGGTTATGATATTGATGGCGTTGTCTACAAGATCAACAGCCTCGACTACCAGACGCGCCTTGGTTTTGTGTCGCGTTCGCCGCGCTGGGGCCTTGCTCACAAATTTTCGGCAGAACAGGCAACGACCATTCTGGAAGCCATCGATATCCAGGTGGGCCGCACCGGGGCCTTGACCCCTGTGGCACGTCTCAAGCCAGTGACCGTAGGCGGCGTGGTTGTCTCCAATGCCACGCTGCACAATGAAGATGAAATCGCCCGCAAGGACATTCGCGTCGGCGATACGGTAGTTGTACAGCGGGCGGGCGATGTGATCCCTCAGATCGTCAGCGTTGTGATGGACAAGCGGCCGCACGGTGCAAAGCCCTATAAGTTTCCGACCGTCTGTCCCATCTGTAAAAGCCACGCGGTGCGCGAGGAGCGGGCGAGCGGCAAGACCGATGCCGTGCGCCGCTGCACCGGCGGCCTCATCTGCGCCGCCCAGCGCATTGAGCGCCTCAAGCACTTTGCTTCTCGCTCTGCCCTCGATATTGAAGGTCTTGGCGACAAGATCATTGAGGAGTTCGTGAGCGATGGCCTTATCACATACCCACAGGATATCTTCACGCTGGAAGCTCGTGACAAGAAGAGCGACTCCAAACTGGGAGCCCGCGAAGGCTGGGGCGAGTCGAGTGTGGCGAACCTTTTCGGTGCAATTAACGCCCGCCGCGATGTTGCGCTGGACCGGTTCATCTACGCTTTGGGTATCCGCCATGTGGGCGAGACCACGGCCCGCGTGCTGGCCCGTGCCTATGGCAATGCAGGGCATTTCCGCGAGCGCATGATTGCCGCGGGCGATCAGGAGGGCGAAGCCTGGCAGGAACTGACATCGCAGGATGGCATCGGCGACATTGTGGCTGAGGCGATCGTCGATTTCTTTGATGAACCGCACAATGTGGAAGTGGTCGATGCGCTGTTGAAGCATGTGCATCCGCAACCGCTCGCAGCCGTAAGTGCATCATCGCCTGTCGCCGGCAAGACAGTCGTCTTCACTGGCGCGCTGGAGCGCATGACCCGCGATGAGGCCAAGGCCATGGCCGAACGGCTGGGTGCTAAGGTGTCAGGTTCGGTATCGAAGAAGACGGATCTGCTTGTGGCTGGACCGGGCGCTGGTTCCAAGCTCAAGGAGGCGGAAAAGCACGGCGTCGAAGTGATTGACGAAGCGGAATGGTTCCGCCGCGTGGGCAATCCCTCCTGATGGCGAAGGTTTACTGGAAGGATTTCTGGCGTGGGGCCGGCGATGTTTCGCCTCTGCTGGTTGCCTATGCGCCGATCGCCGTCATTTGGGGTGCAGTCGCCGCAGGCCAGGGCCTGTCCACGCTTGAGGCCATTTTGATGAGCGCCATTGTCTATTCAGGCGCGGCGCAATTCGTTGCGCTCGATCTCATGAAAAGCGGGACGCCGCTTTCACTCCTGACTTTCGCCATTGCCACCGTTGCCTTGCGCCATGTCCTGATGTCGGCCTCCATCTCCCGCTCGATAACTCACTTCGAACCGGCAAGGGCGGCCGCGCAGCTCTTCTGGCTGACCGATGAGGCCTGGGCCCTATTGGAGCGCCGCGCCCAGCACCAAGTTTTGACGCCAGCCT